>CALLPS010000161.1 GCA_938015355.1 uncultured Pleurocapsa sp. | reverse complement strand
AATTTTGAACGAGCCAATCTGTATCAAGCAGATTTGAGAGAAGCTCACTTAAAAGAAGCCAATTTTACTAAAGCTAATTTACAGGGTGCAGATCTAAGACATGCTCATTTATTTAATGTGATATTTTCAGGAGCAGATTTGAGAGAAACCAAGCTTCCTATGGAATATCCCTATGATGTTTATTACGATTCAAAAACTATTTTCGACCCTAGCTTTGATCCACAACAAGCAGGATGGAAACAACTGAATTAGAAAATTAATATAATTCAATTCTTCATCATATAATTTATTAGTCAGTGTAAACAAAAAATAAAGCTGTTTCCTCTCCAATTTCTATACCATTACCATTTTTTTCATCCGCTACTTCGGGAGTAATTTTATTCCAGTTTTGAAACTTATATTTTTTATATCTATGCTTTTGTTCCTGTCCTTGGAAAACTACGTTTTCTTCTTTCAATTCAGATGTTACTATGATAATGGGAAAATCAAATCCAATTTCCCAGTAATTTCCAGTTTGTAAATTATCTTGATTTAAAGTGTTATTAACTTCCACTATCACATCGTTGCTAGAAACAAAGTATCCATCGGGATTAACTATTGCTATTCCATCACTACATTTGATCAAAAGTAATGAAGTATTCTGTTGTTCCTCGGATTTGAATTTTTCTTGTTTAGTCGCTCCTTGTTTATTCTCGGCTTTAGATTTCTCTGGAACAATTTTGTTTTGTGTGCCTACTTTTGAAAATTCAATTGGATAGTTACTATTAGTTTCTTTTTTAGGGATTATAGCAACAAATTCTTCTTCTATTTTTCCTAATTCCTTTGGGAGAAAACTTTTAAGTTTGTATATATCATTTACATAGCAAGCAAAACAATTACGAAAAAAAGAAGTTAAGGTAGAAACTCCAATAAATAATGCGCCAAGAAGACCCAAGCTATTACCTAGTGTTTTAGCATACTCAGAATTCACGTCATAATTCTCAATTGAGTAAAACATATTTTTAGTTGTATCTTCAAAATTGCTATCTAAAAAAACTAAAAATATAATGCAAAGTATCATGAGAATACTAATCAAAAATGTTGAATATATAGCATCTTTTATTGCTTCTTTCTTTAAATCAGTAAGCTTGATTTTGGCACTTTTTTCTATTAGAAATCTATAAAATCTATTGCCTGAAGAAGAGTTATTTGTAAATTTTGATAAATCTTTAAAACCACGGTATATGGTAATGGACAAGCATAGCAACCCTATGCAAAATACAACCATTACCAAGATAGCAATCCTAAATCCAAACTTGGCAATATGAAGATTGCTACTAATATCGAAGAAAATTGCGTTATGAGATCTATTTTGAATAATTGAATTGATATATAAAGAACATACTATCAAAAAAATTGCAATATAAAAAATAAGAATATTTTGCAGATACATTGCAATTTTACTTTGAGTTCCTATTTTACTAAGCCTTTCTAAATATCCTTTGTATTCTTTATCTAGTTTGTTGTTTTCTTCTTTATCTGAATCTGAATCTGAATTTTGCTCATTAGAATCAGGATGAACTAGATTTTGATTAGATAGCGATTCTACCCATGTACTAAATTTTTCCCACCAGTATACTTTATTTTTATCTGAACCTATATTTTGCTCATTGAAATTAAGAAAATTAGACTTTGTATTAGACAGTGATTCTATATGCATTGCCAGCATAATACCTACAATTCCTGAAATACTCAAACATATATCGTCTAAGAGAGGATTTATAGTATCAAGTTCAATAAAAAAGGGTAGTATAATTAGCAAAAGAGATAAAACTATACTAGATGCTTTTAAAGCAAAAGATTCTAAAGAAAAAGCATCCCTTTCTTCTGAACAAATTTTTTCATAAAGTCGATAATCTTCTAAATCTAAATTATTTTTGTAATTATTTTGATCTTCATCATTAGATCCTTGACTTTTATTATTAGATCCCTGACGACTTTTATTAATTGCTCGACGCGGATCTTTAAGAAATTTTGCAATCACAAACATTCGTAAATTTAGGTGATAGCACAATAGATCTATATAAACACATACCAATGGTATTAAACATAGGATTAAATAAACATGATTATTTAATAATCCACTTGCTCCATCTTCTCCAGCTCCTCTTAATCCCAAACCGATACCACCAAGAACTGCATTGATAATTAACTTTTGTTGAAGTAAGTCAGATCTTGCTTTCTGGGTTTCAATAATTTCTGCTCTATATGTTTCCATTTAAATTAATTCAAGTAATGTTCAATTTGTCATTAACTTTCGAGAAAAAACAACTGAAAATAATGAGATAAGATATTTGATTCACCGCTTAGGACTATGAATTATTGAAAAATAAGTACAACAATAGGTAGTAGTGTTCCATGATACTTATTTTGTAGTAAATGATTTTTTTAATAAAGGAAGATAGAATAATCTTGGTCTAATATTTGCTTTAGTTAAACGCAAGCAATTTTGAATTGGAGAAAGTTTGTCGCTTATGACCTCTAAGAACAATAGTAATTCGCCAATATTACTTCAGGATAATTATCGCGTAGAAGATATTCAAGAGATCTTTAACTTTCTTCAAGAAAAAGGGACATTTGATTTTCCCTCCCTCCCTAACGGTCTTTTTTCTGCTGCGATTCTCCAAGAGGGTGCAACCTATACTGGGTATGCTCATGTCTGGGTTCGAGACAATATGTATGTGGCATATGCTCACTATCTTTGTGGTGCACCAGAAATTGCGATTAAAAACGTTAGTGCGATCGCAAGTTACTTTAAGAAATATCAACATCGGTTTGAAAATATTGTTCAGGGCAAAGCCGATCCTGAAAATGTGATGTCCCGACCCCATATTCGTTTTATTGGGGAAACAATGGAGGAATCATCCCAGGAATGGCAACATGCTCAGAATGATGCTCTAGGATACTTTTTATGGCTCTATTGTAAATTGGCAATTGATGGCTTAATTAATCCCCAGCCTGAAGATTGGAAACTGATCAGTTTAATTTTCAACTACTTTAATGCCATACACTACTGGGAAGATGAAGATAGCGGACATTGGGAAGAGCCTCGCAAGATAGAAGCTTCCAGCATTGGAGTCGTCGTTGCGGGACTCGAAACGTTGCAACAATTATTAGCCAAAAATTCTTACCAAATTGAGCCTGAGATACGTAATGAACTTTTCAATTCTGAATTACTCCCTAAATTAATCGCCCAAGGCAAATCGGCACTCTTATCCATACTTCCCGCAGAATCTATTCAACCTGCACCTCAAGGGCGACGTTATGATGCGGCGCTGATTTTCTTGGTGTATCCGCTTCAAATCGTCAATCAAGATCTTGCTCAACAAATTGTCCAAGATGTTATTGATAACTTGCAGGGAAAATATGGTATTCGTCGTTATTTAGGAGATTCTTTTTGGTGTCGTAATTATCGAGATCTTCCTGTGGAGATTCGGACAACTGTTTCCTCGGATCGAGAAGAGTGGCTGGCGCAGAGAGGAGAGCCTCTGGTGAAAGGAGAAGAAGCACAATGGTGTATTTTTGATCCCATGCTGTCAATTATCTTTGGTAATCAATATCAGCAAACTAAGGAGCAGAAGTTTTTAGACAAGCAGATCCAGTACTTCAATAGATCCCTAGCTCAAATAACCAATGGAGAAGATCATAACCCTGACTTTAGATGTCCCGAATTATATTACTTACAAGATGGCTCATACATTTCTAATGATTCGACTCCCCTACTGTGGACACAAGCAAACTTGAGAGTTGCCTTTAAAGTAATGGAGCAAAGTTTAAACGTACAGAAATAAAGTATTGCTATCTAACTAAATTGCTAATTAATTAGGGAAACTTGCAGGTCATATTGTTTTCAGCTTGAGGTTTTTATCCTATGTACTTTCGATATTAATTCCCCTCGACTTGAGTAATCGTAAACGCTTTTTGCGAGCAATTTCTTGCAAGTCTACATTGCGGTCTGTTTCATCAACGATTTCCCCTGTGAGGACTTCTAAAACATCTTCGAGGGTAACAACCCCCGCTACGCCACCATATTCATCTAATACCACCGCTAGGTGCTCACGGTTTTCTTGAAATACTTTGAGGAGTTTATCAGCGCGATTAGTTTCGGGGACAAAGTGTACAGGACGTTTGAGAGTATCAATTTTGCGATCGCCATTTCCTTCGATCATCGCAGTTAATAATTCGTCTTTCAGCACCAAGCCCGTAACATCATCAATAGTTTCGTTAATAACTAGAATGCGAGTATGTTGAGATTTAATTATTTCTGATTGGCATTCGTTTAAGGTTTGCTCTCCCTTGAGATAAGTAACAATAATTCGAGGACTCATGAGATCTGAAGCGTTGAGGTCATTGAGTTGAAACACTCTCTGAATCATTTCGGCTTCGTCATCTTCAATCATCCCTTCCTGATAGCCAATATTGGTGAGAAATTTAATTTCAGCTTCGTTTGTAGTCGGCAAAGTTTTACCTTGTGTTAGGGGAGCAGTAACATGTTCAACTAACCAAACCAAGGGGGTAAAAATTACCGTTAAAAAGCTAATGGGAATGGCAACAAATAAACAAACTGGCTCAGCGTAACGTTGACAAAGGGTTTTGGGGACAATTTCACCAAAGATGATGATCAAAAAAGTTAGGATTCCTGAAAAAACTCCTAACCAAGCATCTCCCAAAACTTTAGTCGTCAGGCTACCAATGGTAATACTGCCAACAATGTTAAAGATGTTGTTGAGAATAACAATCGTGGCAATGGGGCGATTGATATGGAGACGAATGCTTGCCAAAGCGAGGGCTGCGGGCTTTTTCGATTGAGCTAGTTGTCTTACCTTAATCGGAGAAACAGATAGCAGTGCTGTTTCTGTCCCCGAACAAAAAGCCGAACCCAGTAAAACCACGGTAACGACAACAATCAGAGCAAGCATATAACAAGGTGATGGTTAATCTTTAATATAATTCAAAAATAAAAATAAGCATTGTCGCGTCTCCCTATCTATGAAGTGTACCCAAATCCGACTGTGATAGGTCATTTATTTTAATATTTCTATTATTCCTGTCTGACCATTCAATCGAACCCTTTGACCATCATGAAATAACTGGGTGGCATGATCAATATCCATTACCGCAGGAATATTATATTCCCTGGCAATAATTGCTCCATGGGACAAACGTCCACCCACCTCGGAAATTACGCCTCCTGCACGGGCAAGAAGTGGTGACCAGCCAGCATCAGTATAAGGAACAACAATAATGGTTTGCTGATTAATGTTGTCGGCTTGAGATAGATTAGATACGACTTTGATGATTCCCTCTATTTCACCTGCACTAGATCCAATTCCTTGAAATTGATCTTTCTCTGTGACGACAGTAGGTCGATAAACTGCGGACTGTGGTTTTCCATAGACTAATCTCGGTACAGGAGTTAATTTTTCTGCTGCTTGCCACTGTTGTTTTCTCGTTTGAATGACATCAGTCAGTTTTTCCCTCAAGCTACTATCGGTATTCTCAACTATGGCAACGATCTCCTCTAGGGTGAGTAGAAATATATCCTCTGCATCTGTAATTAAACCATTGTTAAGCCACTGTTGTGCTAATGCCAGAAAAGCCCAGCGGAGGTGTGCGAGAAGCCTATTGTAAGTTTCTCCAACTTGACCTTTGAGATTTAATCTTTTTTGAACTAGCTTTGCTTTCCATGATTGATGAGCTATCTCTGAAGATGATTGAGCTATCTTTGCCCCTTGAGCATCAAAGTAAAACTGAGTAAACATCTTTCGCGGAATACTAGACTTATCTCGCCAGCGAGGTACCGCAATATCCGTCGCCACTTCACTCAAATAGCCATATTCTTCTAGCCAGAGATCGAATCGCTCCATAATGCTTGTTCCTTCTGGATTTTCGGCAATATGGGCAAATAGAGAAGCGCAGGAGTCGAGGGTAATTTTTTCTGTCGCTAACAGCTTACGAGTTTGTGATGCTACTTCAGCAAGAGAACTTACTGCAACAACTTCGGGTATTTGGCGATGATCTAGCTCAGTTTCGGCTACTTTTAGGACTCCTTGACGGATGGCAAAGCTAAGGGGAGTCATAATATTGTAATAGGTAGCTTTATCCAGTAATCCCAGGATCGTGTGGATGCGATCAATAATTTCGGTTGCAGATAATTCCGTTAACGTTTGTTCTGATAAAGCCGAGAGAATCGGCGTAAAAAGCTTAGTGCGATCGCGCTCAAAATGCTGGATTAAATTCCATTCTCGTTTTAATAATCGCCATAATCCAGGTAAATTTCTGATGGTTGAACTTAAGGGCGGCTTAGTAAATTTAGCCCCCCTAGTCAAAAATTCGAGACTTTCTGGAGGTAACCCCATACGACGAAAGATTGTACCTAACAAAGTAGCGTTGAAATAGGCACTGGCAAAGTGCAGAGTAGCAGTCTGATTAAAGTCTAAATCTTTTGCGCGATCGCCCAGAACAATCGTAAAGATCTTACCCCAAACACCACAGGTTAAAGGCTGATTAATCGACCAGGGGAGAGGACGAATCTTACCAGGAATTACTTCTGCTGCAATACGCCGCGTCCAAATCGGCTGGAGGGTAGTAATTGGTCGTACCTGCAATAGCCATAGTTGTTCGCCGTCATAAGTCCATTCAATGTCCTGGGGAATGCCCTCAAATAAGTCTTCCATCTCCCTGGCAAGCAGTGCCACTGATTCGATAATTTCTTGAGGAATAGTCTTGGCATCTGGGGAACTATCTGAGTCAATATTGTCTGGAGTGACAGTAATTGTTTCAACTTCTTGAACTGTAGCTGAGGATAAAGCTTCGGGAATAGCGACACGATATCTTTGGGGAGTCAACTTACCTGAAACAATTGTGGTGGCTTTCCCTGGTAATGCTTCTATTGCTACTGTGTTGTCCAACTGATCTACAGGATCTCGACTAAAAGCAACTCCGCTAAATTCTCCTTCAATTTGCTGCTGAATCAAAATCGCCATGGATGTTTCAGCTTGATGATTTTGACGGCGATAGGCGATCGCATTAGTTCCTAAATAAGAAGCTTGGCAATCAATAATTGCCGACTGTAATTTTTCTTTATTAGTAATGTTAAGAATACTGATGTATTGTCCCGCAGCAGAAGCAAATTGAGAGTCCTCCCCAATAGCAGAAGAACGAACGATTAGGGGGGATTGAGGAGAGGGATTAAGGAATGCGACTAGTGCCTTGGGATCGTCCCCTGGACGCAATACCCAACCCTTAGCTACAGGATATCCTTTTCGTTTGAGTAAGGATAAATTTGCTGCCTTTTGACCGACTTCATCCCCAGGCAATTTGTCATTTAAAGTAATAATATTTTTGTCTCCCTGAAAAAACCGAAACATTCTGCTCGTGCTAGGTTGGTCTGCATTCTCTGTTAAATCTAAGTCATCGGGTATATTTTGATAAATCCACCATAATAAGCTTGCTAGAGCCAGGGTAGCAAAGGCATATTCTAACTGATGAGGATGACGCAACCCAATAATTGTCACCAATAATACTAAGGCTCCGTATTTCCCCAATTGGCGATCGCGAATAATGGTGAAGCTAATCAAACTAATTAACCAGACTAACCCCGCCGAAATCGGATCGTGAGCGACAATGCCCCAAACGGCATTCGTTGTTCCTGCGCTTTTGCCAATCCAGTAACGTCCTATGACTACAGCCAAGATAGCAATAATTTCCCAAACTGAACCTGTCGGGAAAAAAGCTCTAGCTAACAAGACCGCAATAACTCCTTTTACTGCTTCGGAGATTACAGCACAAACTCCTGCTAGTTTACCACCATGATAAAAAGCGGCTGATACTGAAATGTTCCCAGTTCCTAGCTTACTTAGTTGTTGACCCGTAATCGTATAAGTAATCCAGTCAATCAATGGCAGTCCACCCAGCAAAGGACAGACGATAAATACAGTTAGGGAACCCCAGATTGGTGTCAGGTTCATGAGCCTCAATCTATAATCATCAAATAAAGATACTTTTCTAAGTTACCAAGCTGTTGACTGTATAGACGTATTGTATCTATTTTTAATTAACTAGGGTTCAACCAGCAGAAATCTCTCCTTCTTGATCAAAAGTAAGAAAATTCTGAAGTAAACAGTTTATACTCCAGCTACAATTCTTTAATATTTTTAATAATCGTCTCTTCAATAGTGCTGTCATCCTCTGAGATCCTACTGTTAACGATTGTATGTTCAATAATACTACTATCCTCAGGAATATCACTTTCAGCCCTCGGATTTTCAATAATTACCGTATCTTTATATGATTTTTTATCAGTAAAAATAGGCTTATATTCAGCTCTGTCTGCACCACAATAATTCAAAAATTGGCTGCTATCTGTATTATAGGTAATATAACTATAAGAAATTTTAATTCCATCCCCGATCCGAATCGTATCTCCAGAAACTAAGCGGTGAAGAGATTTACGATGACCATTTATAACTATACCGTTGCGACTTCTCTTTCTCTTGCCTTTGCCGTCAATAATCCAATAGGAATAATCCGTTCTATCCTTACCTTCTGTATATCTCATCCAGGCAACAGTAGCATGATGACGAGAAGCTAAAGAATCACTAACTACAAGATCATTATTTGGATGACGACCAATAGAAAACACATTGACATTCAGAGAAACTGCTCGCCTCGACTCTGGAGATTCCACAATTAAGACATGCCTTCCTTTTGCTAGGTCGGCTTTATTTAGCTTTACTAGAGTTAGTTTGGATTTCTTATCAGTCATCTGGTTGAATTATAATTTTATACCTAATATTTCTGAGAAACTAAGACGACGTAAAGCAGCTTTAATACTTATTAACGAAGACGATAAAAGTTAGATTTATTCAAATATATTTTATAAATTCAATTTTTATCTAAGATAGGTCTTTTTATGTTTATTTTCTACATTCTAATCTAAAAAAAATGAATAGCAATGTTATCCATCTTTTAGTTGAAGCAAATCATTCTTTAGCATAATTGTCATCAGTAAAATTATGGATTTTTTGTACTCTACCGTAACTGTTGAATTTAGTCAAAAAGTTAATTAAATTATTTTTCAGAATAAATTTTATACGCCTAATGTGAATTAAAAAATCTTGCAACCCTTTAAATACGTTCTCGAAAGATGAGATTTTCTTGCTTGTCTAGCTATGAAACTTAAATTTCCCATTTTGATTATGACTATTATCCTTTAAGGGGACAATTAAATGCGATCTCGCCTTTAATAAAAATATTCAATACAGTGCGATCGCACTATAAGGTAAACAAAATATTAATCAAGCTAAATATTATCTCGACAATTGCGATCGCCTATCCTAAAAACTACAGCTACGATAGTTTGGACAGACTAGACCAATTAACCGATCGCATTTCAGCATTGCAGTGGTGTACTAGCAAAATTCAATTTCTTACTGTTTACCCCACAAAATTAGCTTTTAGGGTATATTTACAAAATTATAATAATCAAAGCTTTATTTTTGAAGCCAAGAAAAACTTTTATTTTAAGACATAGAATAAACAATTAGGTGATGTTATTTTTTAGTTATGGATTGATTGAATTTATTGAGATAGTAGATGGAACAAAAAGAAAATAATAATTTAGAAACTAGTATTCTGTCGGAGCAAGAAAAGAAATTTGCGATCTATGGTGTTGTCTTTTCCACTGCGTTAATTTTAACTTTAATTATTTTTATTGTTGAAGCATATATTAATCAACATCCAGTATTTGAGTTTTTGCAATATGCCGCATTTAAGCCTGGAATGGAAATATTAGGTTCGATATCACTTCTTTTAATATACACATTCTTGCTTATCTACAGTACAACTTTAATCTTATTTGCACTATATGATTTTCAATGGAATAACATAGTTCAAACTTTTATAATTGCTGAAATATGCTTGATTATTGTTTCTTTTTTGATCCTATTTATAAGTTCTAATTGGCAGTTGCAACATTTAGTATATAAGCATGTGGGTTTTTTTGCCATGGCTTGTAATATTATTGGACAAATGCTACAAAAATCTATCAATAAAAGTTGTAAAACAACAATACCTTGGTTCTTCGTCAAACTATCAAAATTTCCCTTTTATACTTTAGGGCTAATCGGAATAGTATCATACATAATCTATTTTTCCTTTATTGAAATATAGTTTTTTATTCTAATTATTAATTTAAACATTTTAAGCTAATGCAAAATAATATTCATTCCCATTCTAATAATTTGGGCGTTTTTGGCTGGAATTTCTCCTTTATTGCAGACATTAAACTAACAACTGACAGCGACAGTAATGTCTATATTCATAACTCTGGTATTGAATCCATCTTACCTTCCCAACTTCCTGGGACAGCGTTATACGATACTCCTGAGTCTGAAACACTTTTAGAGGAATTACTTGGCAATCCCTACAGCTTGAATTCTCAGCAACTTCTACAACCTTATTCTTCTAGCCAGCGTATCTTTGAACATCAAGCTGATGGTAGTTATCAAGGTGATAGTGGAATTTTAACTTGGAATATTGACCATTACGAACTAGAAGAAACAGACGGTAGATTGATTGTTTTTCGTCCTGACGGTCGTTTGAATTATGTGGAAGATAGCAATGGTTATCGTTTAACTGCTGGCTACACGAATGATTTACTGACTCAACTTTCTGCTAGTAACGGAGATAGTTTTACTCTTAGCTATAATTCTGCTGGTCGTATCGCGACTGTTACTGATCAAACGGGACAAACTAATTCTTATAACTATGATGCAACGGGACAGTATTTACTAAGTGTTGAAGATGTCAATGGGACAACTAGTTTTAGTTATGATAATCCTTTTGACCAAACATTAGTTACGGGCGTTACTTATGATGATGGTTCAAAAGTTAGCTATGACTACGACCATGTT
>CALLPS010000160.1 GCA_938015355.1 uncultured Pleurocapsa sp. | reverse complement strand
CAGTAATTTAATCTATTTTTAATCTTCTTCTCATACTTCTATTTGCTAATAGTATAAGGGCAGCCTAATACAAACACTTTAAATATTAATTTGAAATTCTCCCAGATAACTGATAACGAAAATGAATATTCTAGAACCAGTTCTTACTCAAGAACAACAAGCTCTTTTGCCAACAGAAGAGGATGTTTGCTTTTATGAAGAACATGGCTGGTATATTTCCCCTCCTGTAATACCTGAAAGTGCAATTGAAAATGCGATCGCAGGAAGCCAAGCCTTTTATCGAGGAGAAAGAGACGGAACTCTGCCCTTTGACACGGGTTATAGCAACTGGAAACCAGAAGACGGAGATACTGTTCGCAACAACGAATTTGTCTCCCTGCAAAAGAAAGAATTAAAGCAGTTAGCTCTGCAACCAGTTATTGGTGCGATCGCTGCTCGCTTGGCAAGAACTAAGGAAATTCGTGTTTTAGACGATCAGCTAGTTTATAAACCAGCTTCTAAGACTAATCAAAAAGTTAATACGACCGTAGGCTGGCATAGCGATCGCGCGTACTGGGCTACTTGCAGCTCTGATAATCTCTTGACAGCCTGGATTCCTTTCCATGACTGTGATCAAGCGAGAGGTCCTTTGGTGGTTTTAGATAAAAGCCATCGTTGGTCTGGTCTACAAAACATGCGGCATTTTAATAACTCTAACTTGAGCCAGGTGACGGATAAACTCCAGAAAGAAGGCAAAAAAGTAGTCAAAATTCCCATGACCTTAAAAAAAGGGCAGGTTAGTTTCCATCACTGTTGGACAATCCACGGCAGTTATCCCAATCGTAGTCAGCTACATCGTCAAGCTTTTGCTGTCCATCTCCAAGACCAGGAAAATCATTATCGACCCTATGTTAATGCTCAAGGTAGGGAAATTCACATTTTTGATGAACAGCTTTGTCGCCGTTTACCTAATGGAAATCCTGACTTTAGCGATCCCAATGTATTTCCTGTTATTTGGTCTGCTGCTTCTCCTTAAAAAAACAATTTGAATCGTTTTAACAGCTTATATTGTAGTTTTCTCGTGCCGTGAGGGATAGACTTACAATTCTCAATACAAGTTTAAAATCAACCATTAATAAATAACACATAATCAGCAATGAACATTACCACCTTAGATGTCAATAATTATTTGTGGTTAGAAACCCTGTCACAATTGCCCCACGATGTTTATCATCTGCCAGATTACGTAGCCTTAGATGCCAGGCGTACTCAAACTCTTCCTGAAGCATTTTTACTGCAAGATGAAGACAAAATATTTTTTGCGCCCTATCTTCTGCGTTCCTGTTCTGATATTGCTGATGCTGCTCAAACAGAAGTCTATGATATTATCTCTCCTTATGGTTATCCTGGCATCTTGATGAGCGAAGGGGCAATCAACGATCCAGAATTTCCCGATTTTGCTCTGGAACAATTTCGCCAGACGCTACAAGAAAGGGGAGTTTGTTCGGCTTTTTTGAGGCTACATCCGATTTTAGGAGAGAAATTTGTCCAAGTTTTTCAATCAGATCCCTTAATGGAAAACGGGAAGACTGTCTCCATCGACTTGACTTTAGATGAAGACAAAATATGGGCGAAAACCCGTCGAGGTCACCAAAGTACAATTAACAAATGCATTAGATTAGGACTAACTGCAAAAACCGTATCCTTTGCTGAATACATAGATGAATTTATCGCCATTTATGAGGAAACTATGGATCGGGTGCAGGCAAAAGATAGTTATTATTTTGATCGTGATTACTTTGAAGGACTATTAAAGCTAGGAGATAAAGTCCATTTAGGAGTAGTCGAATCGGAAGATCAGATAGTTTGTGCTTGTTTATTCTTTGAATCCTGTAATATTGTCCAGGCTCATTTGGGAGGGACTAGAACTGAATTCCTCAAACAATCGCCCTTTAATTTGCTACTACATCAGATGCGCCTGTGGGCAAAAGAGAGAGGGAACAAATATCTGCATATTGGCGGTGGTGTTGGTGGCAAGAAAGATAATTTATATACATTTAAATCAGGCTTTTCTAAACAGAGACATGAGTTCTTTACCTTACGCTCCGTGGTTGATACTGAGCGCTATAATGATTTGCTGCAATTTAGAGCGAAGTCGATCAATAAATCCGTAGAAGAATTACAACAGTCACAGTTTTTTCCTGCCTATCGTGCTGTTTAGTCTCTTATAGTTCTCATATCAGCTTTCTCGATCAATTAGTAACTCCTAAGAACCAAATTAATCTGTTTCTTAGGAGTTATTTAGTTTGATTCAGGGTAAATTTTTCGAGCATAAACGTGAAAAATCCCACAGTTCAAGCAATTGAATGTGGGAAACTTGAGATAACACAAAACACACAAAATTCCATAATCCACTGGTGACCTAAAATAGCTGAAAACGCTTTAATATCAGCAAAAATATCAATTAGTTTTATTGAAGTTTCGGGTTAAATAACCTAGTAGAATTACTTTGTTTATTAATTATCATTATAAACACTTTTAGTTGGAAATATCTAAAATTGATGTTTGCTTTATTTAACTATTAAAATAGGTGTTGGACTATTGATTGAAAGGCTAATTTGTATGATATCAAAAGGTTTGAGATAAATTAATTCGTAAATAATAGTCATAGATAGCAAATACTGTATGATAGCCAAAAAGCTTATTTTGTAGTGCTTTGAATCGATATAGTTATGAATTGTCAAATTTGTTTAATCTTAATTTAGTTAGATTATATTGATACCTTAACTTTATAAAGGACAGTTTAGAATTACAATTTAATTGTATGGGAAACCTATATATATCTGGGTTTCTGTCTTGTTGGCAGATGAATTCAGCAACAATAGATAATTTCACTGATATCTTAGAATAAGTTAAGTGCAAATCTGGCGACGGTTACATTTTAGATACCATAAGTCGAGGAGGACAAAGAGCTTAAAACAGTTAGTTCAGTCAAGGAAAATCACCCCACGAGTGTTGGTGATTGCGACAATTTGTATTTCAATCGCTATTCATTATTTGCCTATGACTTTTGCTGCGGAAAAACAGCCAATAATTTCCCACGGTAACTCACTGTTAAGCGATCCTTTTTTACAATTACCGACTAAAAATACGGTAAATGTAGTTTGGTTTACAGAATTTCGAGGAGATCATCATCTAGTTAAATATGGTCAGAAACTACAGCTACAAGCGATCGCCCAAACGATAAAATTAAGTCGAGTAAAAGAAGACCAAGATTCTCAATTAGATAATCCTCCAAGCAAGTCCCCCAGAGATATTTGGCGACATGAAGCGATCGTTAATAATCTAAAACCTGATCAGCGAGTACCCTATCAAGTAGAAAGTATTAAAGATCAGCAGGTTATCAACAGCGATGTTTTTACCCTAAGGAGTCTTCCGACATCAAAAACCCCCCTGAAAATACTCTTAACCTCAGATCATCAATTAATGCCCATGACCACGGCTAATTTAGAACAGATGGTAAAAACTGTGGGTCAGGTGGATGCCGTTTTCTTGCCAGGAGATTTAGTCAATATCCCAGATCGCGCTTCGGAATGGTTTGACGATCTTCGTGGCGGCGCGTTTTTTCCCAGTCTTCAGGGACGAGCTAATTATAAGCTGGAGCGTAATGGCGTGATCACCAACTATCATGGAGGAGAAATTATTCAGCATGCGCCTCTGTTTACTGCCATCGGCAATCATGAGGTCATGGGCAAAGTATCTCCCCAAAGCACTCTCAAACAAGAATTCAGTCAGCCTTATCCTCGTCAAGTCGCAAAATCTTTTTATCAATTAATTGCGCCTCAAGTTAATCCGACAAACGATGTTCAAATAGAAACCGAATGGATTAAACAGAATTCTTTCAATACTGATACTTATGAAGAGATCTTTAGTCTGCCTCAAAGTGAGACTGGAGGAAAGCGCTACTATGCCACAACCTTTGGTGACATTAGATTAATCTCCCTCTATGTCACTAGTATTTGGCGTAGTCCGAGTCTGGAAGCGGATGCTCAAGGGAGATATAAAGAAAGCGATCGCAGTCTTGAAAACCCAGAAGCCTGGGGCTATGGACAGCATATCTTTGAATCTATCGCTCAAGGTAGTCAGCAATATGCATGGTTAACCCAAGAATTACAGAGTAAAGCTTATCAACAGGCTAAATATAAAATCGTTATGCTGCATCATCCACCTCATACTCTAGGGGGGAATATTGTTCCGCCCTATACCGATCCTCAACCCAAGCTATATTACACAGAAGATGGTCAGGTAAAATCCCATTTCTATGATTACCCGATTGCCAATGACTATATTATCCGTGATTTAATTCCTCTGCTAGAATCAGCAGGAGTGCAACTGGTTTACTATGGACATTCTCATTTGTGGAATCGATTTCAAAGCGATTCTGGGATGCACTTTTTAGAATCTTCTAATGTCGGGAATAGTTACGGGGCCCACCTTGAAGATAATAAACGAGAAATTCCCACTTATAGTCCAGAAAACTATACAGAAATTGGCGATCCCAATGGATTATCGCCGATTGTACCAAATATTGCTCCCTTAGTTAACGATTCTGGAGAGCCATTACCTTATATTGCTAGTAACGATATTACGGTCTTTAGTATCTTTGAGACGAAGACAGGGACAGTTAATAGCTATCGCTATGATACCCGTACTCCAGATGAGCCAGCGATTTTATTTGATCAGTTTAAGCTTAAAGCAAAAGCAAATTAGTATAGCGTTTCTCGTATTCGTGATGTACATCTTCGTAAACTTAAGGGAATAGGGAATAATTTCGAGATTTAACTTTGTACCTCATCAATTTGAGAAAAGCTATATGAGATTTAAAAAGTATCAAATTATTTTTTCATTAATAGAGACAAGTTCATAACCATGAATGCGCCAGCTATAGTCACGTTGATGCTGCACAATAAATATTCCTTGAGCTAGACTACCATCTTGATCCATGATCGTTGATACTAAAGCAGGGAAGTCGTGAATCAGGGTAAAGCCACGAAACATGATTGAGCGAGACTTCATGATGGCACTGTATTTTTTTTCTACCATTTCGCTAAAATCTTGTGGGGTCAATTTCCTTTGAATAGTGGGGCTAGTCAAAGAAAATGCTGTTTCTTGATCGTTTTGTTTGAATGCCAGTAATTGTTTCTCTATTAGCTGACGAATTGCAGCCTTATCACTTTCGGATATATACATAAGGGACTACTTCTCAAATAGGACTTGTTATTTAGAAAGCTTAGTTATAGTCAGTTGATGTTCTGGAATTGCTCTTATTATTCTAATTACATCTACACTAATTAACCTTTCACGGCACCTGCCGTTAACCCTTGAACAATCTGACGCTGAAAAATCAATACGAGTATTACTAATGGTATGGTACCCAAAACTGTCGCAGCAGCGATCGGTCCATAGGGAATATCAAATAAACTCGCTCCACCTAACTGTGCGGTAGCTACGGGTATGGTTTTTTTGGCTTCGTCAGTAATGAAGGTTAAGGCGAAAATATATTCATTCCAGGCAAAAATAAAGGTCAAAATACCAGTAGTTGCTAGGGCGGGTAAGGTCATTGGTAGTACTATCTTAATTAGCATTCCCCAGGTTTTATAGCCGTCAATTTTCGCAGCATCCTCTAAATCTTGAGGCAATTGCCGAAAAAAGCTTCTCATTACCAGAATGGTTAGGGGTAGATTGATAGCAGTATAGGGGATGATCAGAGCAAGATAATTGTTTCCTATACCCACAAGTTTAACTATTTCTAGTAATCCCAAAAACATCAACACGTAAGGAAATAGAGTAATAATTAAGATCCCCGTCAAGATTAGCTTTTCTCCAGGTAAATTCATTCTAGTCAAAACATAGGCGGCGGGGGAGCCACAAACTAAGCATAAAGCCGTAGAAATACTCGCCACTAAAGCACTGTTAAAGACATAGGTGAAAAAAGGGCGACGGCTAAATAGTTGACTGTAATGTTCAGTTGTAAATCTATTTGGTAGATAGACATTGGGAATTGCTGAAATATCGTCATTAACCTTGATCGAGGTTAGCATTTGCCAAAGGATTGGCCCCAAAAAAAAGACCACGATCATAGATACTCCCAACCCTAACCAGAGTATCGAGATAGAAAAATTAGATGTCTGTTTTTTGGACTTAGTTAACGACATGAGTCTATTTTGATCTAGGTCATCACTGAGACTATGTTACATTCTTTGGGGCTTAAATTACTTAAAAATAATTCTCTAATAATTCCCTGAAAAAACCTATTTTATAGGGGTACAAGTATATTTGAGATTTAGTTATAGTAGTGCTATCAAGGTCAGTATTCAGTCTAAGCTTATGCTGATGTTACTGAGTGTTTGTATTAGCTCGATTATGGCGATCGCAAAATAAAAAATGAAGGAAAAAATAAGTGAACCATTTATCATAAAGCTTTAAGCTCGCTTGCTAATCGCTTTTTAATTTGGCAAATGGCATGACCGTAAAATCGGCGCAATTGACAGGTGGTTTCCTAGTTCAAAAAGATGTAATTCTTGTGGTCACATTCTGAACAAGTTACCCCTGTCGGTGAGAACTTGGACTTGTCCCAACTGCGGGTCAATCAGACCAAGGGATCGAAATGCTGCTGAAAATATTTTAGCGATTGGGCGCACACATGCGGCTAAAGCCTTTGTTGGGGGTCTCCCCCATGCGCGACCCAATCAAGAAGCCGTCGGGCAGACGGTGTTTGCCTCTGGACTAAGCTAGTTGCGGGGATAGGTCTTTGACCGATCTAGTCACCTTGGGTTGAACGAGGAACTTCTCTAAGAGAAGCCTCGCCCTTCTAGGGCGGGGAGTGTCACCTGCCCACATTCATCCCAAATGAAATTGAAATAAAACTACATATAAATTTAACAATTTGACAAAGGCTTGTGAGATATGCAATAAAACCTTACAAATATTCATAATTGGACAAGTTG
Organism: uncultured Pleurocapsa sp.; assembly: GCA_938015355.1. Classification (GTDB taxonomy): domain Bacteria; phylum Cyanobacteriota; class Cyanobacteriia; order Cyanobacteriales; family Xenococcaceae; genus Waterburya. The sequence continues at coordinate 460 of CALLPS010000160.1, read as the reverse complement.
CTTAAGCAGAATGAGCATTTTTGCTTATAATCATGTGAGGATCTGTTACCAGTCCTAGTTTTTTGTATTAAATCAAAAAGTTAAATGATCCCTTCTTGATGCAGTTGCGTCAAGTCGGACAAAGGCACGTACTACGTCGCTCTTTTATCAAAAATAAATATCAATCATATTTAATATGCCACGAATACTAGTAATTGACGACGATCCCGCAATCTCCGAATTAGTCTCTATCAACCTAGAGATGGCTGGCTATGATGTGAATCAAGCAGAAGATGGAATCAAGGGGCAGGCTCTGGCGGTACAGTTACAGCCTGATTTAGTTATGCTCGATCTAATGTTGCCGAAGGTTGATGGATTTACCGTTTGTCAAAGATTACGTCGAGACGAGCGCACCTCAGATATCCCAGTTTTGATGCTTACTGCCTTGGGGCAAACCCAAGATAAAGTAGAAGGTTTTAAT
>CALLPS010000159.1 GCA_938015355.1 uncultured Pleurocapsa sp. | reverse complement strand
GAAAGATTTCTCGACCCTGTATTTCGCGAATTCTATAAAGAGAAACAGGTAATTTTAGAAGAGAGACGCTTACGTACCGATAATTCACCCATCGGCAAGATGATCGAGGAGTTTTTAGACACTGCCTATACAACTCACCCTTATAAACGACCTGTAATTGGCTATAACGAGGATATTAACGGCTTGACGCGGGATAATGTCAAACAGTTCTTCCAAGCCTATTATGCCCCAAATAATCTTACTATGGCGATCGCAGGAGATATTGATCCTTTAGAAGTACAAAAGTTAGCTAAAATCTATTTTGGACGCTTCAAAGCTCAACCCCAACCATCTGCGGTGGCAAAAGTTGAACCAGCCCAAGCTGAAACTAGAGAAGTAACGGTTAATTTTCCCTCCCAACCCTGGTACTTGGAAGGCTATCATATTCCTGCTTTAAGCGACCCAGACTATCCTGTTTATGAAGTTATCTCGGAATTACTCAGCAGTGGTAGAACTTCCCGTCTTTACAAATCTTTAGTCGAAGAACAGCAAGTAGCTCTTTCGGCGCAAGGATTTAGTGGTTTCCCTGGGGATAAATATCCTAGTTTAATGCTTATCTATGCTCTCACTTCTCCAGGAACTACCGTCGATCAGTTAGCAACTGCCCTAAGAGCAGAAATTGAACGTTTAAAAACCGAACCCGTCACCCCAGTAGAATTAGAACAGGTAAAGACCCAGTTAAAAGCAGGTTTGTTACGTACCCTCGATTCTAATATGGGTATGGCAAGAATACTTGCTGAATATGAGGCAAAAACGGGTAGTTGGCGTAATATTTTTGCAGAACTGACTAAATTAGAAAAAATTCAGCCAGAAGACATCCAGAGAGTAGCTCAGAAGACTTTTATTGCGGAAAATCGTACTGTGGGACGGTTACTTCCTTCTAGCTAGTAAATACCTAGGCAAAATTAATTGTATACTTTGGGGTTTGGGGAGTTAGGGGATTAGGGAATTGGGGAAAAGAAGATAGCTAATTTCATATTTGTCTACAAATAAGAGTTCCATCAATATGTGTAAAAACTTTGGATTTGTAGTCAGAGAGACTATGTATAATGGAAACTTGGAAGATATATTATGGATGGAATTAACAAATTAAATAGGATAACTTCTAACTTTTTTTACATTAGTATCCATTATTTTAAGTTTCTTGCTTTATAAAGTCCTCTGAGATTATCAGACAATTAACTATTAATTTTCTCTCTCTTTTTCTTGAACTTTAATATAAAGTCTAAAATCAGATAAATCAGTATTTTCTTGTTTGGTTAACTGATAATTTTGCTGAAGATAAGTAGTCACTTCTGTCCAGGCAAAACGCTTGAAGAAAATCTGCTCTGGCTGATATTTTTCAATGATATTAATCAACTTCTCAGGCGTAATATTTCCTGTTTCCAGTTGCTTCCGCGATAGAACGGCTGTTGCAGGAGGTACGGCAATACCAGCACGAAAAGCAAACATCGGTGAATCAGTAACTATCCAATTTGTTTTAGAATTTGATTGAACTATCTTAGTTAAAAATTGCCCCTCAATACTTCTAGAAATTGCCTTTTCCGTGCAAGCTTGACACCAATACCCAATATCTTTGGTTGTCGTTTTCGCTTGTTCCCCAATCAAAAGTACAGCACCATAAAATACAGCTAAAGTAAAAAGAGTGAGCATAATTCTTTGATTAAAGCGGAAATACCTACTACCAAAGCGTATTCCTATAGTGATAATTTCTCCCATGCCATAGCCCACCATGGCGATCGCAGGAACATACCAAAGTAACACTTGATGATACCAAACTGGTCGATGTTGTACCAACAGCAGATAAGCGACTATTGACCAAGCTCCAAAATAAAATAGCTGCCATTGTTGACGTTGATAAGCTATCAACAATCCCCAAATCGTAAATCCCAGCAAAAACAGCCGATAATCGTTTTTAATCGCATCTCCTAACTCAATCTTCTGAAAAGCATTGATACTTCTGGCGCTGGTATGATTCTCGACTAAGAGATGGATATTATCGATACCAACAAGCAAGAACAAAATTAATCCACTAAAGCTTAAAAATATAATTATCCATAAAGCTGGTAATCGTAATTTTTTTTGCCAGCTAATTTTTTTGCCATTTGCAACTTGAGTTAAAACTATTCCGATGACGATTATGGGAGCGAGAAAAAAGGTAAATAATTTAGTTAAAATCGATAAGCTTAAGAGTAAAGCAGAAAATATCAGCCAGATATTCTTTTGAGTTGCATGCCATAAAATAATACTCAATACTGCTCCCATTGCTAGAGTAATGCAGGGTAAACCTACCATTACTGAAATACTTAGCTTCCAATAGTTAGGTGCGATAAGTAAAAATAAGCAGCCAATGTAAGCATGTAAAGTTCCCCCTAAAAGATATAAAATTAGCCACATTTGCCATAAAAGCACGGTGGAAAATATCAAAATTAAGCCTCGCAAAAACTCAACTTTCAGCCCAAAAATACTAATACCCCAAGCCAATACCTGGGTTAATATTGGTGGCTGATCATTCCAAACTTCCTGATATAGGGAATAGCCATCATGGAGCAAAAAAGCTTTCATCAAATTGATTCCTTCGTCAGGATCAAACTCAAAGCAACCATACCAGTGGATAATGCATAGTCCACCCCAGAAAAAACCAAGAGGGAGAATAAATTGAAACCAGGGCGTATTATTTAATTTATTTTGGATAATCATTAATTGTATTTTGCTTTAATCAAGACCTTTCGACTATCGGCAAGACAAAACTAGCTTATTTACTCGATACGCCTGATGTGAATTAGCTTCGTTCTGATTTACTAGTTTTTAGCTTTAATGAAAATTAGAAATTCAAGTTTCTTAGCTAGATAAATAAAAAAATCTCATCTCTAGAGAACGTATTTAAAGAATTTTAAGATTTTTTAATTCACATTAGACATTCGATATAGTTATCTAAGTAGTTTTACCCACGTTTTGATATGATTAAAATCATAAATATTGATAAATATCTCGCTAAATAGTAGATGAGCTTTAAAACTATACTTCTCAGTCTTATTTGTTTCTCAATGGTGTTGTTTCTCCCCAATAGCGCATTCGCTAAAGACTTAGTTTCCCATGCACCATTAGATGCTCAAGCATATATTATCGAACCAGCAGATGGTACTACTGTTTCTGAAACATTTACTGTAAAATTTGGCTTATCAGGGTTGGATCTTGCTCCTGCGGGAGTGGATCAAGAAAATACTGGACATCATCATCTACTCATCGATCAACCAGAATTACCCGATCTCAATACTTCTTTACCTGCAACAGAGCAAATTCGTCATTTTGGCAAAGCACAAACCGAGACGGAGCTTACTCTAGAGCCAGGAAAGCATACCTTACAGTTAGTTGTCGGTAACTATTTACATATTCCCCACGATAATCCTGTGATCTCTGATCCAATTACCATTGAGGTTAATTAACAGTACAGTAAACAGATGGATCATTTAGCAATTGAACCCTCATATGTTCCAGTTAAAAATGCTTAAAACCACGAGTCTAGTTTTATTATCTGCTGCCTTGTCGGCTCCTGTAATTGCCCATAATGTTGAGATATCTAATGACGTAGCCGCTACATTTCATATTGAACCAAATCATAATCCAAAAGCTGGGAAGTCAACTAGAGCTTGGTTTGCCCTAACCCGTCGCGGTGGTTTGGGTATTCCTTTGTCTCAATGTGACTGTATTCTCAAGGTTTATACTGTTCCCCGTAAAGAGCAAGCAGAGCCAGTTTTAAACCCAGAATTATCTGCTGTGAATGTCGAGCAATTCCAAGAAATTCCTGGAGCAGAAATTGTGTTTCCTCAAGCAGGAGCTTATGAACTAGAAATTAGCGGCACAGCTAAAGATAATAGTTTTTCTCCTTTTGAACTAACCTATACCGTTAACGTATTACCCTAAGCAATAATTAAAGAAAGCGGGAAAACCCCGCCATTCAGATTCTGATCGTTTTTGATAGCTTAAAGCATGATCAAAATGCACTATAGCTAGGGTTTTCTTTTAATGAAGTATCATAAGGATTTTCTAAATCTCTAGTCATCATCCTCATTCCAGTGGCGGATTGTTGTTTTAATCCTGCTTGATATACTTTATCTACTGCTTCTCCATCAGCGGAGATTTGCTGTTCAGGAAATCCTGTAAAACCAACAATAGTATTAATTTGACCCAAAATACTACTTTGGCGATAAGCATTTTTGCCTTTCTTAAAATAGGCATTGTTAAATGCTTCAGGCAAAGATTCCATTTCTGCTTTAGCTTCAAGAGATAATAGACTAGCAATAGTGGCTATTACTAGGACTTTACTTAATTTAGTAAACTTAATAGGCATTATTTTACTTATATTTGTGAATTTACCTGAGGTCACAACTCGCTTCACCGTAAATAAAAACAAGTCATAACGACACGTCTTTTGTTTTTACGGCGGAGTCCCTGATAACGGGATCGAGATCATCTGTGACTTCTGCTCAATCCTAGCTGAAGAATTAGTGAAAGAAAAGTCCACAAATACCTTTTTTATCTCATAAATTTAAACTTCATAAATTATGAACTCAGAACAAATTTCTCATTCCTCTTTAGCCACGGCGAATACTGATACTTTACGACAAATTTTATTAGATTTAATTGTCAAATATGCCTATGCTGAAGGAGATTTTACTCTATCTTCTGGCGCTAAAAGCTCTTACTATATCAACTGCAAGCCAGTCACCTTAAAAGCCGAAGGAGCGTTGGCTTTGGGTCGTTTACTGTTCCAACTGTTACCAGAAGATACTGCTGCTGTGGCAGGTCTTACTTTGGGCGCAGATCCCATGGTGTCGGCAGTAAGCGTTGTTTCTGCTTATGAAAATAAGCCGATTCCCGCTTTGATTATTCGTAAGAAACCGAAAGGACATGGCACAAAAGCCTATATTGAAGGACCCTCTTTGGCGGAAGGAGCAAAAGTAGTTGTTTTGGAAGATGTGGTTACGACAGGAGGTTCTGCCTTGACCGCAGTGGAGAGACTACAGGATGCTGGTTATGAAGTGACACAGATTCTTTCCCTAGTGGATCGAGAGCAAGGAGGTAGGGAGCTGTATCAGTCAAAAAATATTAAGTTTCAGGCATTATTTGCGATCGCCGAAATTCAACAACAATCCTCCAGATCATAAACTAGTTTTTGTCCCCAATAGATTAGGACTTATAGCTTGTCGGTTATAGCTTACAGCTTCTTCAAAAGACTTTACCTTTCGTTATACGGAGTGAAGAGGTTATTGGTTAAGCTAAAGAAGTAATCATCTTTTTTCCTATATTTCTCATGGAAGCAATTTCCCCTCGTAATCCTAAAACAGCAAACTGGTCAACAATCATTATGTTTGCTCTCGGATTTTGGTTTAGCGGTAGTCTTATTTTTGACTTTTTAGTAGTTCCTGGAATGTTAACCACGGGAATGATGAATGAGCCTGGATTTGCTAGTGCTGGATACGTTATTTTTGGCACCTTTAATCATGTAGAGTTGCTCTGTGCCGCTACGGTTTTGGCGGGATGTCTGGTTTACCGCTTTGGTTATGGTTTAACCAGTCTCATTAATGTTAAATCTGTACTGTCGGCTACTGCTTTATTAGCGATCGCTTTAGCTTACACTTATATTCTTACTCCTCAAATGAGCAGCATGGGCATGCCCTTGGATATGTTTGCCATCCCCGAAGCAACTTCCACCTCTATGACTGTGATGCATCTTACTTATTGGAGTTTAGAGGCAATTAAATTGTTTGCTACTGCTGCTTTATTACGCAGTTTCTATCGTAATTCTTGCAGCATCGTCTAGGATCTCAACTAAATTTGAAAATTTGAAAAATAGTGTAGAAATATTTAGCTAACAGCTACTTGCTCATAGTTATTTCTGCACTATATTTTTTTTGACTTCTTGCTGACAAATCCACCAAAAATAAATCGTCAAATTAATCAATCCGACTAGCTTAGTACCATCTTCTAACATGGCATGGATACCACGGCTGCTAATGGGGGTAACATCGATCGCACTGGAAAAGCCAAACAGGCAAAAAGAGGCCAATAAAGGAATATAGGGCGTTTGGCGAATAGTGTGACGAAATAGCCAAGCATAAGAAATCAATAGCAAGCCATAAACGCTGTAAACCGATAATTTGACCAGTTTACAAGTGTTGAAGAAAACGCACAAAATTAGGGTTAAACGGAAGCGATCATCAAAAAATAGTAACAACATTACCACGGCACTGGCTGCCAAAAATATTTGAAAGCGCCGACTGGATTTTGGTAGTAACCAAGCCGAAAACAGACAAATTGCGATCGCCGTACACCAGAGAATCTCTGAGATGCTGGTAAACCAACCTAAATAGAAAATACTGAAATAGAAGGGATCACTAAACAGACTTTCAATGCCCGCTCCCTTACTTTTGATCTTGGCGTAAATACTGAGAAGACTCAGTATTAAAATTGTGATGACATTTAACCAAATTAACACTGGGATACTTTCAAAATGTTGTTTTCCTCTATTTAGCCAAGACTTCAGTATGGTCAAAGCAGTAGATTTCTCTCTCATTAGTAACAATCCAGAATTGTTTTAGTTGTAGTTAGGGAGGTTAGCAAGTTAACATTATGCTCCATACTAGCCAAACACAAGTATGAGTATGGTCAAGGCAACTAGATATAATAACCTCTTAATTGAGGAAAAATAAGTCTTCCCCTTCCAGTAGGTACAAAAAATTACTCATGAATCTTAAACGATTTATTTCCATCGTTATTAGTGTTGCGATCCTGTTTTATATCTATGCTCAGATTGACGTTGCTAATCTGATTCAAGTTTTGCAAAATTGCGATCTCTTAATGCTAGGAATCAGTTTAGGAATGGTTGTCCCAATTACTTTGGTTACGTCTTGGCGACTGCAACAATTAGTACCTCAGCGCAGTTTAGGCTTTCTGGAAGCCAATCGTTTGATTTTGGGAGCAAGTGTCCTCAACATGATTTTACCCTCCAAGATGGGAGATATTGCTAAGTCATATTTTATGTCCGAGAGGTCTAATCTCAGTGGTAGTTTAGCGCTGGCAATCTCGATCTTTGAAAAGGCTTGTGATTTACTGTCTTTGCTTTTGTGGTGTGTATTTGGCTTGATTTTATATCCTGCCAAAGATAGTCTCTTTTGGATCATGACGGTGGGAGTGGCGGGAGGATTAGTTTTGGGCTTACTGCTACTAAGCTCGCAAAAGTTTGCTCAATTATTTTTTTCCCTGGCGATAAAATTTTCCCCGAAGTCTATCGGCAACAAGCTGCAAAAAATGCAGACTTCCTGGAAAGAAATGCATAACTACTTTTGGGGTGATAAGCAGCAACTATTATTAATTACTAGTACTTCAGTATTTATTTGGTTTCTGCATCTGTTACAAATTTGGCTATTTATTTTGGCGCTAAAAGCGGTGGTACCTTTCCTGATAAGTTTGGCTCTGTCTCCCCTCTCAATCTTAGCGGGATTATTACCTTTAACCTTTGCGGGCATTGGCACTCGTGACGCTGCCATCATCTATTTTTATCAAGATTATTTTAATGAAGCGACGGGGGCCGCTTTGGGTTTACTCTGTACTTCTCGCTATTTTATTCCTGCGCTGATTGGGCTACCTTTTCTGGGACAAATGCTCGGAGCAGTCAAAAAAAATGGAGCATTAGATATTTGATTAAGGCAAAATTAACTACACTATGCTTTTTTATCCTAAAAAGACTTGACCAA
>CALLPS010000158.1 GCA_938015355.1 uncultured Pleurocapsa sp. | reverse complement strand
ATATCCCGTAAAGCAATATCTGTCTTGGCAACAAAATCCTGATAACTTTGAGCCAAATCCCATAATGCAGACTTACTCTTAGTCGATAACGTCAACAAACATAAATCAGACGAATTTATCCCCCCATTATGCGAAGCGGTACCCCCATTCGAGGGCAAGTCCGTGATAGACACGGGACATGAGGGTCTTCTTTTGGGAGAAGATAATAAATTTTAAAAGGTGAATAAATTTAACACCAAATCTATTTCAAAATTCCTGCTAGGATATCCTTCACCTGATCTCCACCTTTACTTTGAGTAAAAGACAAAATAATGGGAATGAATTTAGTTGCCATGGCAGGATTCAATCCTAGCTGACTAAAACCACCAGCCAAAGCAGCCATATTTGCCAATTGACCCCCACTGCCTCCCATCATACCAGCAAGACCACCAACAGCCCCAGCTATACCTTTCCCCGCGGTAGGTGCTTCCCCGATCAGATCACCGAGACCAGGGATAACACTTGCTACCTGAGCAAAATCACTATCTCCTAATTGTTCTTTAGCCATTTTAAAAATGAGCCCAGCGCCACCTTTTGCCTGACCTTCATCAACTTCAAGAGCTTGAGTCAACTGTTGAATAAGTTCCATAAATCCATATTTTAAGCTTACTACCTGCTCATGATGCCAAAGACTCAGATAATTTTAAAGAAAGAAATGCTTAAAAAAGTAGTATTTCTGAGAATAAAGCCGCAAATTCAGGGAAATGTGTGTCGAGTTGACCACTACGAAATAAAGTTCTAGTTAAGTTTGATTGACTTTTAGGCATCTTATCAGAAATTTTTCATCTATTTAGTTAGATTAAGCCTGTACCAAAAATAATTGTGTAATCTGTTTAAGTCAATATAGTTACAATTTAAGTTTTTCTTAGGAGAAAAATATGAAAGTTAAATATTTAGGAACGTTGTTTGCAGCCTCAGTCCTGAGTCTAGGTTTAGTGACTTCTTGTGCTACTCCTGAAGGTGGAAACACTAATACTGGAGGAGACGCAACAGAAGTTGACCCCTGTGCGGGAGCGGTTGATCCTTGTGCGGGAGCAGTTGACCCTTGTGCGGGAGCGGCTGATCCTTGTGCTGGTCAATAATTAAATAATTAGTTAGTCCTTTCAAATATATAAATATGGGGAATCTGGCGTTAGATTTGGTCTATCATTGGCAGATTTCCCAGGTAGATAATCTTGAGGAGAAAGTTTCTTCGGTGATTGTTATTGGCTATTCAGCTTTTTCTAAGAGAATCTGAAAAGTCAAAATAAATGCGATCGCCAATTATGTCATATAAGTCTTTTTTTTACTAATTCTGGTAATGTAGTTGGAGATAGTTATATTAACTAAGTGTATTTTTGGCAATTGCTCAATTTAAACTTATGACAGCACTAGACGAACGAAAACGGCAAGCTATCAATCGCAATTTTTCTTCCGTAGTTGATTTTTTAGACCATAAGTTCCGAAAAACCCAGGTGCACCTTCGAGAAACACCTTGTTATTTTTATAAAGGGAACAAATCAAAGCTGGAAGTAACAGTATTTTCCAATCCTCGAATTGCCAAAATAGATGTCAGAATGATTGGCTTACAAAATTATGATCGAGAGCCTTCTTATGAATGCAGTTACGATCTAGATGGGCTATCGATAGCCATGTTTCAAACAGCTATTGACGATTTAATCTCTAGAATGGACTAAGGAATAAAACAGCTTCATAAAGCGATCGCTATCTACCCCTAAACAAGCATCTACATTAGGAGGAAAGGTAGACTCGTCTCGACGAGCTCGTAGATCTGCTAAGGACATCCCCGACGTAAATCGACCTTCGGTTTCTACCACCATATATACTGATTCTGTTGACACCAAACTGGGATCAATTGCCACTCCCATCGCTAATGGATCATGTAAATAACAACCGAAAAAGTCTTCGTTATCCCGATAAAAAGCCATATAAATCCCTGTACAGTCGATCATAAATTGAGAGACGAGAGATGACTGTTTTTGGGCATAATTTTCCAAATCTTGAAGAGGAAGTGTCACCTTCATCGTTACATCCAGTCCCACCACTGTTAAGGGAATACCAGACTCCATAACTACTTGTGCGGCATCAGGATCGACAAAAAAGTTGAACTCCGCCGCAGGGGAAATATTGCCTGAAACCTTTACCGCTCCACCCATGATCACAATACGACCAACTTTTTGTAGAGTAGTGCGATCGCGCTGTAGTGCAGTTGCAATATTAGTCAAAGGACCCAGTGTCACAATTGTAAGTTCGCTGCCATATTCCTGAGCTGCTTGTAACAAGACATTAATGGCATCTTCTGAAGACGGTTCCAAGGTCAGTTGAGGATAACGAGGACTGCCATCGGCATTTTTAAACTGAGATAGTTCTCCCAGTCCATCAGCGCCATGAATTCCCGCGGCATTAAGTGGAGGACGTAGCAACGGCTTTTTCGCTCCCTTTGCCACTAGAGGAAGCTGCTGAGGTTGGACAATTTCAATTACCCGCAATACATTATTGGTGGCTTGGTCAACATCAATATTTCCCGCCACAACAGTTATCGCCTTTAAATCTAGCTGATCACAATTCAGTGCCATGATCATGGCGAGGGCATCATCAACACCGCCATCGGTATCAATAATCAGCGGACGTTTTTGATACTTAGTCATCTGTTTAATATAGCTGCCTAATTACCTAATTGCGCTCGATCGCATCTGCTACCCGACGGACATCATACATCTGAGACACATCATGAACTCGTAAGATATCTGCTCCTCTAGCGATCGCTCCATAGCAAGCCGCAGCAGTTCCCCAGACTCTCTCTTTGGGGTCATTTTGGTGCAAAATAGGATTCATAAAGCTCTTACGAGATACTCCGACTAACATTGGTAATTCTAAGGTTTTTAACTCAGCTAAACGCTGGAGCAATTCTAAACTTTGCTCGGCAGTTTTGGCAAAACCAATACCTGGATCGATAATAATCTGATCTTTGGGGATACCTGAAGTAGTTGCTTGGGCTACTTGCATTTTTAAGAACTCGGCAACTTCAGCTACCACATCTTGATAATCAGTCAATGACTGCATGGTTTTAGGGTTACCACGAATGTGCATTAAAATCAGTGGTACCTTTAATTGCGCTACTGTCGTTAACATCTGGTCATCAAAAGTTGCTCCAGAAATATCATTGACCATGTCTGCCCCTACTGCGATCGCTTTTTGTGCCACAATCCCTTTAGTAGTATCGATAGAAATGGGAATGGAACTTTCCTGTCTTAACCGCTGAATTACGGGAATAACTCGTTTTAATTCTTCTTCTTCAGTAATTGCTGCGGCATGAGGGCGAGTAGATTCTCCCCCAATATCGATTATATCTACCCCATGATTGATCATATCCTGAGCTTGTGCGATCGCCGTATCGATAGAATTAAATTCACCACCATCACTAAAACTATCGGGAGTTACGTTTAAGATACCCATTAAATAAGTTCTTTCTCCCCAGTTGAAAATGCGATCGCGTATTTTTAGAGTCATAGAGTTGGTTTTAGCTAAGGAGATAAAGAATGGATCGAGATGAGATTTTTATAAAAATTAAGCACTATCCTATTATTAGAATAATGCTTTCTCTAAATGATCTATTTTAATAGCAGCTCAACTATTGACTCAACAAATTAACTAACTTGGCTTTAGTCAATTTACTGTATCCTGATCGTCCACGCTTTTTTGCTAATTTCTTTAATTCTGTAGTGGTTAAAGTATTAAGAACTTTCGGATCTTTAATCTCATCAGGCATCGCTTCTGGAGTGAGATAAAAAACCTTTTCCAAAGCCTTTACTTTCTTACCTCTGGTGATACCGCACTTTAAATTAATAATTGGGTTTAAATCTTGCCAGTATTGACGAGGTGCTTCATCAATACGATTAGTTGCCTTCAGAATATCTATTGTTTTTAAGGGAGTATTTGGCTGTTCGATTAAATATTCCAATGCAGATTTTATATCTTCTGTAGATGCAGTAGACAAGTTAATTCTAGGGACTTCTTCTCTGGCTAACATTCGGCTCAGTTTGGCAGTTGTTTCACTGTTATCCGCAATAATACACCATACTTTTTCTAAACCTGCTGCTTCGGCAACCGAATAGATAAAATTATTACCAATAACTTGATAACTATCCTCAGCAACTTCTTTAACTATCAAAGGAATCCAATTTCTCCCGTCAGTAGAACTTAATTCTTGAGCAGTAGCATTAATTAAATATTCAGAAGTATTAGGTACTATATCTGACTCAATTATTTCTAGATCAAGATACATTAAATTTCCAACATCACTTAAATTACTCATTGTATAAAATACTCCTTAGCTAATTGTGAATAATAATCATAAGCAACTTTATATCTATAGGAAGCAGGTATACTATCAAAAGCAGAATTTGCTATATATGCACTATTTGGCATCTCAAAAATACTAGTGTTTTTTCCTGGTATATAACGAGAAAAGAAATAAGAAGTTAGGTCAAAATTATTTTCTAATTTAGCTTGGTTAATAATTTTGGCAATAGCATTTTTTACCCTGACTTTCACAGCATCAGTTATATTGCCTCCGTTAAAGAAAATTGGTAATGCGATCGCTCCCCATTCTAAACCTTGTGTTTTTTCCTGTCGAGACTGTTGAATTTCAGGAATATATTGTTGAATAGTGATTGCTGTATTTCTCAATGAGTTAATATCATTAGGTTTGATCGGAATTAAAACTACATCAGCAGCATAAATTGCACTAATACTGTAGTATCTCCAGTTTGGGGGAGCATCGATCAGAATATAATCATATTCATATTTCAAAGATTCTAGTTTTTTTCTTAAACTATGAGGGCTAATTTCTTGACGTATTTGATCTTCCCCAATTTTAGCTAATTGATCGTCTACAGGAATTATATCAAAACTTAAAGTAATCCCCCCTTTAAAAGTTTTTGTATATGGACAAATAGCTTGCTTAATATCAAATAAATTTTGTTTATCTTTAAGACAATTATAAAATTTATATTCACCTGGCTGTATATCTAACGAATCAGTTAAATCATGCTGATTAGGATCGAAGTCGATAACTAAAACCTTTTTCTTCTGTCTAGTTAAGGTTGCAGCTAAGTTAATTACTGTAGTTGTTTTGCCAACGCCACCTTTATTGTTATAGACTGCGACGGTTAAAGCTCTTGATGTGTCTTCGATTTTCTTTCTTATTTGATAAGTTATCTCTACAATATTATCTGGATTAATTTCCAGACAAGGTGTTGCAGGAAATATTGTCTTACCATGTTTTCTAAATAATTGAATATGTTTAGAATTAGTAATTATTCCCCATTGGACTGATTTACATTTAGGTGCGAGAAAATAACGTTTTAACTGTCTTACCGTAGTTTTATAACTTCCTTTACCGTATTCAAGATTAATATCTCTTCCTTTCAGTTCAACTAGAATATAAGGACTAGTTTTAGTATGTAAGAAACTATCATCTTCCGTATTCTTGCGAAGAGCGTAATCAACGGCATCACCACCATTTCCTGTTTTAAAATCTGGAATACATTCATTAGATAAAAATCCTAAAGCTTCAAAAAAAGATTTTGATATAAAGTGATGATTTACTATTGGCTCTCTTGCATCTGAGGGAAGATTTTTGAGTAAATGTGATAGTTTTGCTGCTATTTCTGGAGGTAAAGATTGTAATTCTCTGTCAACTGTAAATACCATTTTAATAAATTTTATTTATTTATTTCTATAATATTACCTATATAGAACTGCCGACATCAGAATAAACTTCCAAATTAAATAGCCAGTATCAATTTATATTTTGTGTAATAACCGTTGCAATTTAAATTACAGCAAAAAATAGAATATATGATAATAAATAAAATTATAAATTTTAGAAAAATGCGATCGCATTCTCCACAGTATCGAATTTGAGAAAATTCGTCTTAAAATTTCTCAAACAACATTTAAAGAAGTTTAAGTTTAAAACCTTTTCCGCCATACTTGACCAACACTGCTCCTGTCTGCCCTGTAATTAGCCAAAAGATTGATCTAGCTCCATCTCGTAAGCATTTTTCTATGGGCTCAGGGGGATTACTAGAAGGGACATAGATTGGTTTAAAGTCAATTCCGCGACTCCCCAAGACTATATCACCAATTATCTTGGCTCGTTTCATATGATTTTCCGAGGTGATAAGATAGACACTATCGATACCTTGAGCCTGGAGTTCGTCGACTAAAGTAGTAAAATTAGTTACTGTATCCTGGGCACGATAGTCAAAATTCAGGCGATCGCTCTTGATTCCAGCCTTGGCAAAAATCTTTTGGGCATATTCTTGAGGACTACCAGAAGAGATCCAAATAGGTAATTGAGGATGTTGCAGAGCTAATTGAGCCGCAAATCTTTCCCGCTCTTCGTGTCCACCCAAGACTAATAAAGCTTCAGGAGCAGATGTCATCTGATGTGCTGGCTTAAAACCTACACATAGGGATGTTACCACTACAGATAACAACAACAAGTATCTAAATTTGCTAGCAGGATTGACTTTAATTAAATCGGATTCTGCTTTCGGGAGAAAAGGTAAAAACATAAGCACAATAGAGTAATAAGAGTAATAAGCTCTGATCTTTAGCAGCAAACGATGTCCACAAATTAATGCCCCAAAACTATAGTGATCTGGATTAGTTTTCCTGAAGAATGCGATTACCCCGAGGGTATACCCATTAGAGTACAAGCGCTCTGCGATCGCAAATATACATATTGTTTGAGCAAACTTAATCCATTGTAAGGAGCTTTATTTAAGATGTCTCTATATTTGCTTAACAATTTTCTGGGATCAGATTTAAGGGGAGTATCAATGAGGTTACGTTGGGTTTATATAACTATTGATCTAGATCTAAATCTTGGAAACTAAATAAAAGGAAATAAATAGTCAACAAGAGGGGGCAGATTTTGTTACTCTTAGAGACGCTGTATTTTACTTAATTACTTAGCTACCAGGCATGAGAACAAATTACTGTGGCGAATTGCGAGCCGAACATATAAACCAATCCGTTACTATCTTTGGCTGGGTTGATCGTCGTCGTGATCACGGAGGAGTAATCTTTATCGACTTACGCGATCGCACAGGCACAGTACAAATTGTCAGCGATCCCCAGCGGACACCCCAATCTTATGCTGATGCAGAATCTTTACGTAGTGAATATGTGGTTAAAGCGGTAGGTAAAATCAGTCAACGTCCCCCCGAATCTTTGAATGATAAGCTTCCCACAGGACAAGTGGAAATTTATGCCGAATCAATTGAAATCCTCAATGCGGTAAGTAAACAACTTCCTTTTCAGGTTTCCACTGCTGATACGGAAAATGTAGGGGAAAAACTCCGTCTTAAACATCGTTACCTTGACCTAAGAAAAGAGCGGATGGCGAAAAACCTTCAGTTGCGGCATCAAGTAGTAAAAGCGATGCGCCGTTTCCTAGAAGACGAAGAAAATTTCATGGAAATTGAAACTCCAATTTTGACTCGCTCGACCCCAGAAGGAGCGAGGGATTACTTAGTACCGTCGCGAGTTAATCCTGGTGACTGGTATGCTTTACCTCAATCGCCTCAGTTGTTCAAACAACTATTAATGGTATCAGGTTGCGATCGCTATTATCAAATTGCTCGTTGTTTCCGAGATGAAGATTTACGTGCCGACAGACAACCTGAATTTACTCAGCTGGATATGGAGATGAGTTTCTTGTCTCAAGACGAGATTATGGAGCTGAATGAGGCTTTGATCTGTCATATCTTCAAGACTGTCAAAAATGTAGAGCTGGTGCGTCCCTTTCCTCGCATTACCTATGCTGAATCTATGGCTAGTTACGGCACAGATCGTCCAGATACTCGCTTTGCGATGGAATTAGTTGATGTTTCCGATATTGTCCAAGATTCTGGGTTTAAAGTCTTTTCTGGAGCGGTTAAGAGTGGGGGACAGGTCAAGGTATTGCCCATTCCTGGCGGTAATGATGCCATTTCTAATGTTCGCATCAAACCTAAAGGAGATATCTTTAATGAAGCCTTAGCCGCTGGGGCAAAA
>CALLPS010000157.1 GCA_938015355.1 uncultured Pleurocapsa sp. | reverse complement strand
CGTTTCTCGCTTTAAAGAGAACAAAGGTTTTGCACCACTTCCAAGTCAATACCAAATAAACTTACTGCAACCTGAAGGTAAATACAGGATACTTTCGGCAAGCTACAAAGAGATGCAGTGGCTTGGAGTTAATTATAATTTTGCTCCTGTAATCGACATTAATTATAATCCGAAGAATCCGAGTATCGGACTGAGAGAACGCTCATACTCGGAGGATATTTCTAAGGTTGTAGCTAACACTTTATTAGTTGATGAAGTAGCAAAAAAGTGCAACATTGGTCTTTGTCTTAAGCATTTTCCTGGGATCGGCGGTGCAGAAGTAGATTCACATGATCAAATTATGGATCTTTCTCATGGACTTGTTTTAGAACAAGAAAATCTATTTTACGAGTTAGCACCCAAGGTAAATGGTAATGCTTTGTTGGTGAGTCATGCCATCATAAATCAGTGGGATAAAAACCTGCCGATAACGACTTCATTGTCAGCTATTAAACGATTGCGCGATCGCTTACCCGATACCTTAATTATCTCAGATGATATGCAGATGCAGGGTTTACAAAAGGTCATGTCCACCTCGGATGCAGCATATTATGCCCTAGCAGCAGGGACAGATATGGTTTGCGTGGGTAACAACCTATTAAACGAAGAAACCAAGATGCTAACGATCGCAAAATACTGCGCTACATTACTCAGTAGCAATCACCTTCTTGAAGCACAAGCCCAAAAATCAATTGATCGTGTTCGTGATAGAAAACAATATTTTTCTGAAGAACAAGCATGATACAAACATCATATTAGAAGTTACCATTACCCATGTCTGAATGTAATCAATCATCAAGTTGACTCATCCATTGATTTAGGGAGTTGCGTCAGCGATGCGGGGTCGCACCGCTTTTTAACAGTATTCTGAAATTATGAGTAGTTCTAATCTTAGATGAGCTTACTTTCCTAACCTTTGTCAAGAAGTTTCTACATCTTTTATCAGTCAATCAGGCTTACAGTTTTGCTCCTTTATAGATGTTATTGATTTAAACTTCAAAATATTGAGTCATAATTAGAACCAAAACTAAATAAAGTATTGTTGACATAAATAACTCCGATAAGGTTTCAAAAGTCAAGAAATACGGACTAGTACTTGTCTATTGGTTGATAACTGATATAATTTCTAGCGTATTTTTTAAAACTATTTAACCGTATAATCACTCAAATTATGAGGTTTATTTCTGAGCTCTTAGATACAGTTATTTTCACATACAACCTCAAGAACAACTACAAAATATTAGGTTGAGGACTCCACCGTGGTATAAAACTTTTTGTTTTATTATTCTGAGTAAATAATAGTAGATGCTGGTAAGCCTAAAACTTAATGATGAATTTCGTAATTTTTGTTTACTTAAATTAGTATCATCTTGATCTCCACCTCACTACCCCACTACCCCACTACCCCACTACCTCACTACCTCACTACCTCACTACCCCACTACCCCACTACCTCACTACCTCACTACCTCACTACGACCCTACCCCACTAATATTTATGGCGAATTACAGATTTCGGATCTTATTTTTGGCAGCTACTTTGATCGTCATGATTTTAGGTATATCTGCTTTAGATAGTGATATTGAGACTCTATTAAAAATCAGAACAAAAATTGTCGTCAATCAAGTCGGATATTTACCCCAATGGCAAAAAACAGCTTTGCTCATCAATAATTCTGCTCCAACTGCTCAAATTAAGCTGATTAATTCTACTACTAAGAAATCAGTTGCTACCCTAACGACATCATCGGAAATTAAGGATCAGGAGACAGGCGATCGCCTTACAGAACTTGATTTTTCTGAACTTACTGAACCAGGAAAGTATTATTTGAAACAAGGTAAGCTCAAGTCCCCACCTTTTAAAATTGGCAATGACATCTATCAACAGCCTCTGATTACTCTATTACGCTCTTTTTATCTGCAACGATGTGGTATAGAAATTGACGACCCGATCACAGGAGTCTCTCATCCTCCCTGTCATCTCAAAGATGGCGCGATTGCTCATCAAGACCAAAATTTTCAAGCAGGAGATACGGTAGCGGCTGTGGGAGGCTGGCATAATGGCGGCGGTTATAGTAAATATGTCGCCACAACCACCGTAAGTATTGCTCGTTTGCTAACTCTCTACCAACAACAGCCCGATTTATTCCCTGATGGACAATTAAGTATTCCCGAAAGTGGCAATGGGGTTTCCGATTTACTAGATGAAATGCAGTTTGGTTTAGACTGGCTGTTAAAAATGCAACGAGCTGATGGCGCAGTCTATCGTAAATTAGCAGGACAAAAATGGCCAATTGCGATCGCTCCTAACGAAGATACTCAACTCCGTTATCTTTATGGTATTTCTACCCCAGAAACGGCAAAATTTGCCGCAGTAATGGCGATCGCCAGTAGAACTTATCAATCGATTAATCCGACCCAAGCAGCAAAGTATTTAAAAGGAGCTGAGTTGGCTTGGCAATATCTCCAGACTCAACCTGAGATGAAAGTTGATTGGGTGGAGGGAGACGATAATGGCTCAGATTCTTATTTAGCTTCCGAGTTGAATACCGAAGCGAGTTTACAGACTGACATTGATGATCGTTTATGGGCAGCAGTTGAACTATACATCGCCTCAGGAAAGCTGGATTATGCTGACTATTTTGCCGCGAATTTAGAGCAAACAGAGTACACTTCATTTAGTTGGAAAAATTCCGTACCCCTAGCTCTAATGGACTATCTGCAACAAGATGAGCAACCAACTTCTGAAGAACTTATTGCCAAAATTAGAACTAAAATCCAACAACGAGCAGATTTAGTCTTAGCAAAAGTCCAGACCAGTGCTTATCAGATTGCTAACGATAATTTTATCTGGAACTCCAATCGGATGACTATCGAGGAAGGTATCACCCTCATCCATGCTTATCAGTTGACTCAAAATCAGGACTATTTAACCGCTGCTATTAACCAGTTAAACTATATCCTGGGACGTAATCACTTTAATCAAACTTTTATTACAGGGATTGGGAGTAATCCTGTCCAGCAGATCAATCATCCATTTATCATCGGCAAAAAAGTCTCTATTCCTGGTTTAACTGTTGGTGGTCCCAATGCTAATGCAACCGATGGTTTTGCCCCTAAAAACAAGGGACAACTCAGTTATATCGATGACAAGCGCTCTTACACCACTAATCAATATGCGATCGATAACAATGCTTCACTGATTAGTCTGCTGGTCAATCTAAACCGCATCTAGTTTAAAACCAGTAGTTTTCAAGATTACTGTTCGTAGGTAGTCATCGGTGAAAATTTAAGGAACTACGCTTTTTGTCAATCTGTTCGTAGCTCTTAGCTATAAGCTTTTATTAACTATATAAAACTAACTATGTAAAACTAACAAATAGCTATGCTTCCACGGACTAAAGACTAAATAGTAACCATGAGTTACAGTAAATGTGTTTACTTATAGATAGTTTGAATCCATTCCCATTCTTTAGTCAAACCTTCCTTCAGAGAAATTTGAGGAGAGTAACTTAAAATCTTCTGCGCTTTAGTGATATCTGCGCTAGTATGGCGGGCATCCCCTTTTGCTTTTTCAACATAATCTTTACGTATTGGTCGTCCCATAACCTTTTCCATGATCTCTAGTAGCTCCATAAGAGTCACTCGGCTACCGCCACCAATATTAAATGGCTCCCCAACAGCCCCAGGCACACTCCCCGCAGCTATATTTGCAGCTACGACATCGCTGATATAAGTATAGTCTCTGGTTTGCTGCCCATCGCCATAAATAGAAATCGCATCATCCTCAATTGCTGCTTTAAAAAACTTGTGAAATGCCATATCTGGGCGATGTCGAGGACCATAAACTGTAAAATAGCGTAATGCTGTAGTGGGGACATCAAAGTTCTGGTGATATAGCCAGCATAAACGCTCTCCCGCTAGTTTAGTGATGCCATAGGGAGAAACTGGATCGGGACAAAGAGTTTCGGGGGTCGGCATTGTAGCGGCATTCCCATAGATCGAAGAGCTAGAAGCATAGACAATTCTTTTTAATGATTTAACTTGTTTCGCTCCCTCTAAAATTATCTGGGTAGCATTAATATTTTTAGTAGTATAGTCAGAAAATCCTTTGCCCCAGCTAGCTCTAACACCTGCCTGTGCTGCTTGGTGATACACTATGTCAACTGATTGTAAAAGCTCTTGCCAATCTAACTCTTCAATATCAGCTTTAATTAATTTGAAATTGTCAAATTGCTGAAGATTAACGACATTTTTTTCCTTGAGTTGAGGATCATAGTAGTCATTAAACTGATCGATGCCAATTACTGTAATGTCTTGTTTTAAAAGAGTTTCTGCAAGGTGAGAACCAATAAATCCCGCAACACCAGTAACAATATGAGTACTCATGACAATTAGCTTTATGTAATGTATAAATTATTAATTATTAATTATGCTTAAATTTATATCATTAATCAGGATAAAAATACTAGGCTTATTGTTATATATAAAGTTTCTTTGTCAATTTAATGTTAATTAGGTATAGCTAAGCCATTAATACTATTAAAATACACAACAGCTTATGGACTTAAAAGTACTTTTGATTTAGCTACTCCCGTCTCATCACAAAAACATCTAAAATAAAATGGTGTTAAATCAATAACAATCTACATTTTGACTAGGTAACCAGGTGAAGATAATTTAAGATCTAAAGTCAAAAATAAGCTGGATGTTAGATGCTAATTAGTTCTCTTTTTCTCTTTCTCTGTAACCTAGATTAAGGCATTTTCTCAATTGATTTAACTCAGGGTTGGTTGCTGATTATTGGTGACGTTTTTGATGCCATTGCCAGGCATGAGTAATAATATCTTCTAGATTAGAATATTGAGGTTGCCAACCTAAAATCTTTTGTGCCTTGGCACCACTACCAACTAAAGCTGGAGGATCTCCAGGACGGCGATCGCTCACTTCAGCAGGAATTTCTTTTCCTGTAATCTTACGGGCGGTTTCGATTACTTCCTTGACGGAAAAGCCATTGCCATTCCCCAAATTAAATACGTCAGTTTTACCATCTTTTAAAAGATATTCTAAAGCCAGAATATGAGCCTGAGCAATGTCTAGAACATGAATATAATCTCGGACACAACTGCCATCGGTAGTATCATAATCAGTGCCAAAAATTGAAATTGATGGGCGATGACCCAAAGCAGTTTGCAACACTAATGGTATTAAATGAGTTTCGGGATTATGATCTTCCCCTAGTCTACCTTCGGGATCTGCTCCAGCAGCATTAAAATAGCGCAGACATACCGAGCGAAAGTCATATGCCACACTAAAGTCTTGGAGTATTCTTTCGACCATTAACTTAGTGGCACCATAAGGATTGATCGGGTTTTGTGGTTGTTCTTCCCTAATCGGTACAGAATCAGGTACTCCATAGGTCGCACAAGTAGAAGAGAAAACAAAATTATTCACCCCTGCTTCTACCATGGCTTCTAAAAGAGTAAAGGTACCCACAACATTGTTCTGGTAATATTTTGCTGGTTTGGTAACTGATTCGCCGACATAAGCATAAGCAGCAAAGTGCATGACGGCATCGATTTTATAATCAGTAAATATTTGTCGTAACAAAGGGCGATCGCAAGTGTCCCCGACAATTAACTCCGCGTTTAATACGTTTTCTACTAAGTCTTGATGACCATATACTAGGTTATCAAGTACAATTACTTCGTAACCTGCATTTTGTAATGTTAGAACGGAATGGGAGCCAATATAACCAGCTCCTCCAGTTACCAAAATAGTCATAAATAATCAATATATTGTTTCGTTATCAAGCTAAATATACCAAAATCAATCTGGTATAAATTAAACTACTATAGCAATTTTTCAAATAATATCTATAAAATTAAAAATTACATTTGAAAATCTCCTGGCAAAATTACATCTGAAAAATTACATCTGAAAATTACATCTGAAAAATTACATTGATCAATTTCCCATTATTCAAAACTATAATTATCTCCTATAAACTATGCCTAAGTTATTAATTGTCACAACAATCGCAGGAGCGATCGAAGATTTCATTCTACCTTTTGTGCGCTATTTTCGTAGCCAAAATTGGCAGGTAGACGGGATATCTGTTGATATTACCAGTAATCAAGCCTGTGTCTCAGAGTTAGATCAGGTGTGGGACGTACCATGGTCTCGTAATCCCCTCGATCCTCGCAATTTGGTCGTTGCAGTACCACAAATTCAAGAGATTGTTACCCAGGGAAACTACGATCTAGTTCATGTCCATACTCCAGTAGCTGCTTTTGTCACTCGTTACGCTATTAGTCGGCTCAAAATGAAGCAAAAGCCAAAGGTTATCTATACCGCTCACGGTTTTCATTTTCACCACCAGGGAAATCCTTTAACCAATTTTATTTTTTTAAATCTTGAACGACTGGCGGGAGGCTGGACAGATTATCTGATCACGATTAATCGTGAAGATGAAGCGGCTGCCAGAAAACATCGTCTCTTACCTGAATCAAACATCTTTTATACTCCTGGAATTGGACTCGAACTTGATAAATACGACCGCAATCAAGTTAATCAAGAGCAAATCGACGGAATTCGCCAAGAATTAAAGCTTAAACCTGACGATATATTATTACTTACCGTTGCGGAATTTACTCCTAACAAGCGTCATCGAGATCAGTTAGAAGCTCTTAAAAAGCTTAATCGACCGAACGTACATTTAGTTTTTGCGGGGGATGGTCAAACTCGCCCAGAAACAGAAGAATTAGCCGAAACACTAGGATTAAAACAGCAGGTACATTTTCTCGGATTTCGCTATGATATCCCTGCTTTAATTTGTGCTAGCTATGGTATGTTGCTGACTTCCCAAAGAGAAGGTTTACCCCGTAGTATTATGGAGGCTTTTTGTGCTGCCGTTCCCGTTATTGGAACCAAAATTCGTGGTATTCAAGACCTATTAGCTGATAATTGCGGTCTACTAGTAGATGTGGGTGATACAGATGCCCTAGCACAGGCGATCGCCCAGATGATCGACAATCCTCAATTGGCGGCTCAAATGGGAACAAACGGTCGTCAAAAAATGAATACTTATGATGTCAATGTCATTATTCAACAGTATGTCGATATTTATAATCAAGCTCTTAGCTTTTAGCTTTTAGCCAATAATTATCATAATCAGCATTTTTTTATCACAAATCGATAATTTACTTCTTATATGAGCAAAATAATTAAAATTATCGCCGATCGCTCCGTAGCGACCTTGGCTTTAATCGTTCTTTCTCCAGTAATATTATTAATTGCGATCGCAATTTATGGACAAATGGGGTCACCAATTTTATTTACCCAAGATCGTCCTGGCAAGGATGGTCGCGTATTCCAGTTTGCCAAATTTCGTACCATGACCAATGAAAGAAATAGTGAAGGGGAATTATTACCAGATGAGCAACGTCTCACCCTATTAGGCAAACTACTGCGTAAAACAAGTTTAGATGAACTACCTCAACTGTGGCACGTCTTTAAAGGAGAAATGAGTATTGTTGGGCCTCGCCCCCTCTTAGTCCGCTATCTTAAACTTTATAACGAAGAACAAGCTCGTCGCCATGATGTTTTGCCAGGTATTACTGGCTGGGCGCAGGTCAATGGTCGTCGCAATCTCGATGGAGATTTTATTAAAAAGTTTCAATTTGATGTCTGGTATGTAGACAATTGGAGTCTCTGGCTCGATTTAAAGATTATCTGGTTAACCGTCTTGGCAGTTATTGCCCAAAAAGATATTGATCAGGAAGGATATGCTACGGGAGGAGGGGAGTTTTTAGGGAATAAAGAATAGCTTGTCTAGTTGTCTAAATAATCATTAGATGGCAACATTTTAAGCAACAACCATAATCTTACCTTGCAGCAATCAGCGTTCTCATGCTAAGTAGACTAATTAAATCTCTGATAGACAGGTTAGTAGCAGCCTCCATGCTCCTTTTTTTGTCTCCCTTTATTGCTATTTTGGCGATCGCTATCCGCTTTAATATGGGTAGTCCGATCATTTTTTCTCAACCTAGAGGGGGAAAAAACAACTCCACTTTTACCTTTTACAAGTTTCGCACCATGACAGATGAATGCGACAGTAATGGTAAATTGCTACCAGACATGGAACGATTGACTCCTTTAGGGGAATTTCTGCGACAGACTAGTTTAGATGAACTACCACAACTTTGGAATGTCCTCATCGGAGATATGAGCTTTGTTGGTCCTCGTCCTTTCATTGCTGTCTATTTAGAACGTTACACTACCGAACAAGCTCGTCGCCACTCAGTCAATCCTGGTATTACTGGTTGGGCACAGATTAACGGTCGTAATTCCATTACCTGGGAAGAAAAGTTCCAATTAGATCTATGGTACATCGACCACTGGAGTCTGTGGCTAGACTTGCAAATTATCGCGTCTACTGTGATCAAAATTGTTTCTAAAGAAGGAGTTGATGAAGATCAAAATACCACCATGACTGAGTTTATGGGTACTTTAGAAAAGTAGTTGACACAGTAATAATAGTAGTTGATTAACTTGGTTATTTAGTGATCAGCATCCTGAAAATTATTATTTCAATCAACAACAAATAGTGGATAATACATTATTAAATAAAAATATTAAATAATTACCGTCAAACTTCTGCCACTATAAAATCATGTTTTTGTCAATAGCTTTAACTAAAGCTTTAATTAATAATTTTTAATCAAATATATTGGAGTTTAATCAATGATCACAACAGCAAAATTCAAGAAATTACATAGTCAAATCGAATTTTTACCTGGCATGACCCCAGAGCAATTTGCCCAGCAAATTTGGTTAGAGCTACAAACTAGTAAGGTTGTACAAACAATTGGTGTAGATCAAAACCTGAGTCGTAATGAATTTTGGGATCGTGTCTCAGAAAACGTTGGAGACTGTATGCTGTTATCAGAAGACCCTGTAACAGGAGAAAGAATTGGCGAAAAGTGGCTAGAAATTAGATACGACAGCAGCATCCAAAATGCCTATCGTCATAGCAAAAATGCTCAACCACTCCATACCGATGGCTCCTATGTGGGAGACTCCCCCTATATTAGTTTTTTCTTCTGTATCAATCAGGCAGAAAAAGGTGGTGCGACAGTATTTCTCGACTCTGATGATTTAATTGCTTTATTAAAAGATCAAGACCCCGCTCTGTTGGATGATCTTTGTCAGACAACAGTTTGCTTTGCTAAGGATAAAGATTTTAAACGTAGACCAATTATTGATTTTGACGAATTTGGTTCTAATTTAAACTTCAACTACTATTGCGTTGATCCCAAAGAAACCGATTTTGCCAAAGAATTAGTGGAACGTTTTCATCACTTTTTACAAACCGAAGTAGTGGCAGCCAATAAAGCCTATCCCATCAAACTAAAACCTGGAGAGGCAGTATTCTTCCATGATGATCGCTTGATTCATGGACGCAATTCCTTTGAAGCAACTAAAGATAGTGAGCGTTTCTTCTGGAAATCAGCCCTGAAACTAAAACCCTCTTATTCTTAACTCTCCATAATTCCCTTTTTAAATTAATAGATGAATAATCGAGAATTTGGTCAATCAGGCATTAAACTAAGTCCGATAACTTTTGGCTCAATGCGCCTAGACCCCAATCGCATTGAGTTGGAGGCGGCAGTTGAGCTACTCACCTATCTTTATGATAGTGGGGTTAATACTTTCCATAGCTCCCATGAGTATGAGACAGATTCCTTCTTTTGCCAAGTAATGCAGCAGTTTCGCGCCCGCCATCCTGGGTCAGAAATTGTCCATATTGCCAAAATTGGCGCGCCTCATTTTGATGAGGATAAATTTAACAGTGCCAAATTGGTTACTTTAATTGAAAATCGCCTACAGCAGTTAGATACAGAGCAAATCGATCTAGTTCAGTGGCTAGTCAGACATCAACCCAATGATGATCAACACCGTTTACCAATTTTAGCGGAATGTCAAGCAGAGTTAGGGGAAACTTGGGCACAACTTCAGAAGCAAGGAAAGGTGGGGGCACTAGCTTCTTTTCCTTATTCTGTGCCCTTTGCTGAAGCTGTGTTGCAATTTCCTACTTGTAGCGGATTGGTTACCTATCTGAATCTTTTAGAGTTAGAAATGACTCCTTTTTTAGAGCAAATGGAGCATGCTGGACAGGGTTATGTGGCGATTCGTCCTTTAGGAGGGGGGTTAATTACTACAAAAACTTTAGTTCAAAAAAATGAAAATACCACCAATGATGCTGATAAACTTGAGGCGATGCTTACTGCTTTGGAGATCCCAGTAGCAGATCTAACTAAGTTTGCAGTGCAGTTTCCCTTGCTTCATCCTGCTGTGGCTTCAGTGATGGTGAGCGTAACTAGCATTAATCATGCAGCAGAAATTATTGCGGCTGTTGATGGCATAAAAAGCGATCGCACTGCTTTCAATAACATACTTAAGCAGGCAGAATATGCCCCAATTTAATAAGAAGATGAATCATACTGTAAATTCTGATTAACTCATTAAAAAGCTTAATTTAAGTCTTGAATTTATTTAATAGGCGAATTTTGTGTTCACTTCAGATTACTATAGTAGTGGTTTATTTTCTGACACAAATAAAAATAACATTAAGTAAATTACTATACCAAAATCATTGATAATTGCAGTAATTTAATCTATTTTTAATCTTCTTCTCATACTTCTATTTGCTAATAGTATAAGGGCAGCCTAATACAAACACTTTAAATATTAATTTGAAATTCTCCCAGATAACTGATAACGAAAATGAATATTCTAGAACCAGT
>CALLPS010000156.1 GCA_938015355.1 uncultured Pleurocapsa sp. | reverse complement strand
TTTACAAAGAGTACTTAATCAGGAACGGTTTTCCGTGGCGATTAATCGTAATTTTAAGGCAGTTTGCGAAGGTTGTGCCGATCGCGATACAACTTGGATTTCTGATGAGTTATTAGAGATATATCTGGCTTTAAATGAGGCGGGATGGGCTTATAGTTTTGAAACCTGGCAAGGAGATCAGTTAGCAGGGGGAATACTCGGTATTGCCATTAGAGGAGTATTTATCGGCGAATCCATGTTTTTTCGCATCACCGAAGGCTCTAAAGTAGCGATGGTTAAGTTAGTGGAGCATTTACGAGCAAGGCAATATCTGGTGTTTGATGCTCAGTTACAAAACCCTCATTTAGAACGCTTTGGTTCTTATGTTATTAGTTCGGAGCAATATAAAAGATTGCTGTATCAGGCAATGATTAGGAATTGCAGTTTCAATTAAGCAACACTTTTGCAGTTTCAAATATTCTTAGTTAGTACATAAACACCAATTAAAGAGTAATTCTAAATATCTTGTCTCAAAAACTATGTGTAAGAAAAGATAGAGATATAGCTACCAGTGAACCAATTACAGTGTTAATTAAATTAACGATATCGTTAGTTAACCAAGCGAAGCGAGATTCTAGGGTAGCACCAATTAGACTTTCAATAGTAGTGGCAATAAAGGCAGCAATTACGCACCAAATAATTCCAATCGGGCTAATCATGCCAATTACCCAAGCAATAAGGGCTAAGATGACTGAAGCAAATGCTCCTGCTAATGTACCTTCTAAACTTACCGCTCCTTCCGTACCTCTCGGTACTGGTTTGAGAGTAGTAATTAGATAAGTTGTTTTGCCATAGGCTTTTCCCACTTCACTAGCTGTGGTATCCGAAAGTTTGGTACAAAAACTGGCTACATAACCGAGAATAAATAACTGTTTAATTGGAGAGGGAAAAAATAGAGTTGCGATCGCACATAATGTTGCAGCCAATGCCGAACCCCAGACATTACCAGCTCCTCGCATGCCCGAACGTTCTTCTGCGATACCTTCTGCTTCTTTTTGTTCAATACCGACAAAGGTTATTGCTGAACCACATAAGAAAAACAACATGACGATCAGATAGCCACGCCAGCCTAAAGTACCCCAAACTAGTACACCGAGAATCAAGGCGTTGAGATAGCCATAGGGAGTTAAAAGTTTTTTCGGTAAAAACCAGGCAATACCCAATAAGACTATGTTTATGGTTAAAGCGATCGCCCAAGGATTTGACCAGCCAAGAGTATCAAACATTTCTTAAAACTTAGTAAAAGATATTTCCTAAGCTTATCAACCAAAGATGCCTAAATATAAACTTATCAAAACCTATATAAAATCATGAAAGCAATTAAACGAGAAGTATTAGGGTAGGGAGTAAGTCAACTCCAGTCTAGTTTGCTACTCTAAAGATTTTTTTAAGTAATGAGCCATTTGGGAGAAGTGAGCAGAAACAAAGTGCTTCGAGCAATCGGAATACCAATCTGAGGAATCTCAATGCCGATGACACCTGCTTTTTTTAACACCATCTGGTTTTTAACACTTCCCCCAAGCAAGATTTCCGCCCAATTACTCAAGTCTGGTTGATGTCCGACTAAAGCTAGTTTCCCCTGGGGATTTTTGAGCTGACAGGTTTGCAACCACTGGAGCCATGGTTCAATTTCTCCCCCAGGTTTGAGCGGCTCAAAAGTTTTGATAGTTTTAGCTAAACCCACCTGTTGCAAAATTTCTGCCGTCTGATAAGCTCTGACTAAGGGACTACTCAGAATTAGATCGAACTTTAGTCCATTAGCCAACATGCGATTTGCTACTTTGGTAGTTTTATCTCGACCCTTATCAATCAGAGGTCTTTGTTCATCATCGGCATAAGTTCTCCTCTCAGCCGCTATACCATGACGAATTAAATACACTTGCATAACTTGTTACCGTCGATTTGGGTTTACCACAAGGGCACAATGTAAAGCCTAACCCGTGACTGGGTACTTGCTCGTAGTATTTAGTTTTTAGTATTTAATTAGCTACCCTGAACTAATAACCAATAACTAATAACCAGAATCCTCGTCTTAAAAGACAAGGAGGATGTCAAATAGTACTCTAAAACCTGCGTCTGAATTCATCCCGTCATTAAAATGAGGACTTCTTCAGACAAGAAGTTAAAAACTCAAAGCTACGGACAGAAAAACATTGTACGTCATTACTTAAAATCAGCAACTTCGAGTCAATCAGTAGCGATAACATTATCTTCAGGTTCAACTAACCTCATTAGCTTTTGCTTAATTTGGGTGTCAAATACTTCCCATTTAAGTTTGGTATATTCTGAATTATCTTTAAATCCGTTTAAAAATCCGACGGGAATCTCAAATCCTCCAGCCATATAGCGTCCACCACCAAAGAATCTTCCTTGTGCATCTTTCCCCAAAGTTTCTTTGATAAACTCGTCAGGATCTAAGGTTAGCTTAGTTGTGCGTAGTGAACCGATTACTAGTTCCTTGTCATCGTCCTCATTGTGAACAATGCCATAGACAACAGCAGTATGAATGTCTTCTTCTGTCACCAGAAAGTCCGCTGCTTGGGGAATCGCATCACGGTCATCGTAGCGCAGATAGCCAACGCCAGAGATGGAAAAGTTCTTTTTAATATTACGGTTTCTTAAAGCTCTTTCAATCACGTTCATGACTCGACGCGATCGCGCGGACTGCAATACGGCATTCAATAATTGGGAGTCGTAAAAGCGACTTAGATAAGCAGCCGCAATAAAGTCTTCTTCTTTTGCCTGCATTAGTCGATTAGTATCAGAACGTAAGCCGTGCATTAAAGCCGTCGCACATTGTATATGAGTTTCGTTGCTCGAATCGAACTCCAGCATTCCTGACTGGATGTACTGAGTGAGAATAGTGGCAGTAGCCCTAGTTTGAGGACGTAGATCAATGAATTCCGCGTCCAATTCACCCTGTTTACTATGGTGATCGATCGCGACAATCAGAGGAATTTTAGCTTGTCTGACCACTGAATAAAGTTGGCTGTTAGTTCCCTGACTATCAATTAGGACACAGCCTTGATAGACTGATAAATCTTCTTCTTGCAGAGCAGTATTGACATATCGCTTGGCAGGTAAAGATGTTAGTCTAACTAGAGCAATGTTTTCTTGGTGGGAGAGGGTGCCTCCATAGACGATATCACAACTAATTTCGTAGTTGGCGGCAATTAGTTGATATGCCCAAGCGCTAGATAAGGCATCAGGATCGGGGAAATCTTGAATGACGACAATTTGCCTTTCTCCTCGATGTTGTTCTAAAACTTCGCCAAGTTGGTCAACTATCCGCACTACATCGTTTTTCTTTGTGGTTTCTGTGCCAAATTTATGGTCGATAGCTTCTAATTGCTTTTTGGGAGTAGCTTTTTTATTAGCAAGGCGGCGTTCTAAAGAGGTGTTAAGGTTTGATGTCATACGTTAAATGTTATCGGTAATCATAAAATTACCAAGTAATAGAATAAGTATATTAGTTTTTTTTATTTAGAGCTACGAGTGTATCATCAACTAATTGTTTTCCGTAACTATACTAGGGTTTTAAATTCCAATTACATATTTTTTCCACTCTTGATTGGAGTTTCCTCGGGTATATTTAATCAGTTCAAAATGTAAGCTACTATAGGGGCGACGAGGTTTAGTTTGTAGGGTCATCTCGGCTTCTTTAGGATTTCTATTGCCTTTTCTAACGTTACATCTGACACAAGCTGCTACGAGGTTTTCCCAGGTGTCTCCTCCTCCCCGCGATCGCGGAATTACATGGTCAATAGTTAGTTGGTCTCCTTTTGCTTTGCAATATTGACAAGTATTGGAATCTCTTTCTAAAACATTGCGACGGGTTAAGGGAATTTCTTTGTAAGGAACCCTGACATAATATCTCAAGCGAATTACTGTCGGCAGAGGGAAACCGCTATAAATTAATTCTCCTCTATGTTCAAGCTGCTCTGCTTTACCTTTGATCAGTAACACCACTGCTCTGCGCCAACTGGTGATATTAAGGGGTTCGTAGGAAGCATTCAATACTAAAACCTTACCCATAATAAAGACTTATAATATTTATCTGGAATAGTAATATTTATCTGGAATGGTAACATAGAGGAACTAATCGATGTAACTTGATTATAATTGCTTTATACTTATAAGCTACTAGCAAAAAGCCCATAAGATTGTTACCTACTTGACTTTATCTACTTCTCAACTAATATTTGTGAATAATATGAGCTCAGTTGAGGCAAAAGTTGAATTCAGATATGGTGAGTTGGCAAGCACAGCAGCAGCAAACTAATTTAGAATCGAATCTGGATGTTTTATCTGTCTTGGTAAATCGTCAACGCGCCTGGGTAGAAATCGATTTGACCGCTTTGGCTGGAAATGTATCCGCGATTAAGTCTTTCCTTGCTCCTCAAACAAGATTAATGGCAGTAGTTAAAGCTGATGCCTATGGTCATGGTGCTGTTACTGTCGCTCGCACTGCTTTAGCCCATGGTGCAGATTGTTTAGCGATCGCAACTCTCGCGGAAGGGGTAGAATTACGTCAAGCAGGAATTAACGCACCGATATTGATTCTGGGTGCGATTAATGCGGTTGAAGATATTAAAGCTGTGGCAGTTTGGTCATTGGAGCCAACGATCTGTAATATAGATCAGGCATTAGTTTTTAATAGGACTCTAGCTACAGTTGGTAAATCGCTAAAGGTTCATCTGAAACTGGATACAGGAATGTCCCGTTTGGGCACTAACTGGCAACAAGCTGTCTCTTTTGCCCAAAGCGTCAATACTTTATCTCAGCTCAAGATTGCTAGTATCTATTCTCATTTCTCGACAGCGGATGAATTGGATCCCTCAATCATGAATTTGCAGCATCAGCGCTTTAACTATGCCCTGACTCAATTAAAAAATGTCGGAATTGTGCCCCCCCAGATACATCTGGCAAATTCTGCGGCTACTTTGAGCGATCGCTCTTGTCACTATGATTTGGTTAGGGTGGGACTTGCTATTTATGGTTTATATCCTGCAACTCATCTACAACAGACGATTCCTCTCAAGCCCGTCTTACAAGTTAAAGCGAAAATTACTCAGGTGAAAACAATCCCCCCAGGAGAAGGGGTAAGCTATGGTCGCAAGTTTGTTACCCACCAAGAGACAAAAGTTGCGGTAGTTGGTATTGGTTATGCTGATGGTATTCCCCGCAATCTATCTAATCAACTTAAGGCGATCGTTAGAGGACAACTCGTATCTCAAATTGGCTCCATTACCATGGATCAACTGATGTTAGATATAACTAACATGAACGATATAGAGCCAGGGGAAATTGTAACTTTAATCGGTCAACAAAACAATCTCAAAATTACAGCAGAAGATTGGGCAGATAAGTTGAATACTATTTCGTGGGAAATTTTATGTGGGTTTAAACATAGATTGCCGAGAATTTTTAATTGAAAGTTAAATTCAAGATATCTGAGTAACACAGGCATCTTTTTTTTGTCTTAAATGATATTACTTGATATCAGAAATAATTAGTATGTATAACAAGCTACGAAAACTAAAAAATAAATCTTTTTTATCTGACTAATAATTCTTTATTTGGGTCACTTCAATATCTGATTTTATGATCACTTTTCTCATTTCAGATAAATTTATTAACTAGATTCTCATTTGATAATTTAGTACTCAAGCAAAATTAATTACACATAATGATTGATGTTTAGTCCTTTTATATCTATGTTTCAGTCGATCACAACCAGGTAATTAATTTTGCAAGATTATTTGTGAATTAAAAAAGAAATATGTTTTAGACTGCATTGATTCAATCGATAACCTTAAGAAATAATTGTTTTTGCTACACATTTTTATTGATATTAACTATTGTTAAAATCATCAATAGACTAAAAAAAAAGTCCCATTTCGCGCTATTGTGATTTCAATGACAAAGCTTGAATCACCTCTTATTACCTCTTTGCTCTAGTCAGGAATGTAATACATCTATTGTCCTAACCTGAACCTAAACTTTCTCAGATTCAGGTTGATTGCAACTAAAAACAATCGCATGAAAACCAAAAAACTAACTCTCCTAAAGATTACTCTTGTAAAACGTTAAGACGTGGCAACAGTGGCTCAAAAGAGCTTTTAGAGCCATGACCTGAACTATTTTTAAAACATGATTACTGACACTAACGTACTGATTGGTCATAACCAAAATCTCTACTATCTTGCCCAACATAAACGCGCCTTTGATATTGGTTATATATATCCTTTAGATATTTTTGAGAGTTTTGTTGAACAACAATCAGACTGGGGAATTGAGTGTTCCTGCAAGATTGAACAAGACATACTCTATCCTAACCGTTTTAATCTATTTCCTGGGAAAGTTTCTAGTTTGGAAGTTAATCTAGTGCTGGACTTCTTTCGCCAAGTAGAAGCAAGAGTAGGCGTAAAGTTTGACTATCAAATAATTCAGCAATTTTTAGGACATAACTTTGATTTTTCTAAGGTTGCCAATATAGTCACGGGAGTTGATTTCCGCAAGGACTTTTCTGCTTCTCGTTTAAAATTTTGGTTTTGGATTGATGGTTATCCAGAAAAACTGGAAACAGCCATATCCTTACTGGGAGAGAGGGAAGATCTGCGAGTACTTTATTCCAACCCAGAATGGCTAGTCGGTTTTGATTTTTACCTTAATGGTAAGAGTACAATCGAGCTTTATCCTCAGTTTAGTCCAGAACAATTAGGACAACGGGAGATTAAATTAAAGCTGGCAAAAGTTTTGTCTCCCCAAACTTTGCAATTTTTGGATGCTTTTAGTAGTGTATTGATTGGGTTTACGCAAAATAATCCCGACCGACTGCTATATGGCTATCTGCTCAATCCCAGCAAATTTATTGATAATTTACATAACGATCTAGCCAACAGAGTCCATGCCTATTACCGAGGTCAACCAGTGTTTAATACCATGGTTTGTTTAAGTGAAAAGGAATTATTAACTGGCTCAATTGATAAATTTAATTTGTATTATCAGATGAGTAATGCCTCTAGTTATTGACACTTCCACAGTAGATTTCGCTTGATGATGATATATTACAATCTCCTGGCTTTAGTGAACTTAATCTAAAGGTTTCCCAAGTGTTTGACTCTAATTAAAGTAAGTAATGAGTCATAAGTAATGAGTCATAAGTCATAAAGGATTAGCTCTAATCAAATCCTTCGGTTTATATATTTGTGATTAATTAAAACTTAAAAAATTGTGTTTTTTTGAAGCTCAATTCAATTAGGAGTTTTTCAAAATAAATAAAACTCTATTCTGTTTTGCTGCGCATTTTTATCAAGATTAACTAATGTTAAAAATATCAAAAGATTCAAACTAAAGTTTTATTTTGCGCTATTCTGATTTATAGGAAAGAGATTGAGTTAACCCTTTGATATAGTCAAAAAAGGTAATAAATCTATTATCCGAACCTTAACCTAAGCTGTTTAAGTCTAGGTCAAGGAACAATCAACAAAATAACCGAGGAAAGTTAAAGATGAAAACAAAAAAACTAACTCCCAGAAATGTTGCTCCCGTGAAACGTGAAAACGTGGCGACTGTTGCTGCAAATGGAAATGCGATCGCCCCTACATGGATTGGAGCTCTGCCTCCATTTGCGGGAGATGACGCGGAGTAGAAGCTGGTGATTCTATCTCTCTAGGTCAAAAGAGGTAGT
>CALLPS010000155.1 GCA_938015355.1 uncultured Pleurocapsa sp. | reverse complement strand
ACGGTAGAAGAATCTCCCTTGCACGCCATGAAAAAAGGCAAAATGAAAGTCGCACTAATTTGGCTTTATTCTCATCTTCCTTTAGCTATCGGTTTAACCGCCACAGGAGTGGGAGTAGAAAAAATGATTCACGGCTTAGATCATGATGCGGTGATGGGAGAAAAAGCTTTGTTTTGTATAGCAGTGGCTTTGTGTCTGTTTATTCTCTCGGATTTACATTGGACAAGTTGTGAACTAGGTAAAACAAAATGTAAAAAAATTCTTACTTACTATCGCCTGGGTGCCGCAGCTTTTGTTCTAGTTTTGGCTTTAGCCAGTAGTGTTTTATCTGCCTTGACTGTGATTACCCTGGTGGCATTTGCTTGTACGATTCAAATTGTCTTGGATATTTTTAATACCTGCTCTTAAACAGTCAACAGTTATCAATTTTGCGTCCCAGGATGGTTAAACTTCTCTCGATATCGTCAAGTTGAGCAATGTTTGGTAGATGACCCCATTGTTTAAAACCATATTTAGAGAAGAGATTGAGGCTGGGTTGATTATGGGCAAAGATAAATCCGAGGAGAGTTGTCAATTGTAGTTGAGGGCTTTCGGCGATCGCTTTTTCTAAAAGTCGGCTGCCAATCCCCTGACGATGGGCGGTGGTTGCGACATAAATGCTAACTTCGGCAGTGTGTTGATAAGCGGGGCGACCATAGAAATTTTGAAAACTGAGCCAGCCTAAGATCTTTGTCTGGTCATTATTTTGTTCTAAACTTACCCATAGAGGGCGGTTGGGGGAACGATTATGATACCAATCTAATTTGTCAGCCAGAGTAACAGGCTCGTTATCCGCCGTTGCCAAACGACTTGGAATACTCTGATTATAAATATCGATAATTGCAGGTAAATCTGCATCTACAGCAGGACGAATATTCATGGCACAAAGATTTTAATAAAATTCTAATAAAATAAAATATTAATTCTACGGCTTATCCAAGTAGGACTTGTCTCAGAAAGTCAAGAAATAAACCGTTATAATCGCCATATTCTGTAAATCCTACGACCATTCATGAAAGAGCGCATTGCTAAATCATTCGATATCTACGCTAACAAGCTGGTACAGTTTAGCCAAACCAGGGGGCGTTTGTATTGGTGGGTTTTTCTGTTTCTGTTAACTCTTACCCTAATCTCTATTACGCCCCTTCCTGGTCATTCTCAAGGGGAGCTACTGGAGTCGCCAACAAAGCAAATATGCCCAATTGACTCCAAAAATGAACTACGGGGAGTATGGCTAACTAATGTAGATAGTGATGTTCTATTTGAAGCTGAAAAAACTGCCGAAGCGATCGCACTTTTGGCTCAAGCTAATTTTAATACTCTCTATCCGACGGTGTGGAATTGGGGCTATACCCTCTATCCATCAAAAGTAGCAGAAGGCTTTACTGGATTAGCACTTGATCCAACGCCAGGACTACAAGGACGAGATATTTTAGAGGAAATTGTGGCAGAAGGACATGAACAGGGAATGAGCGTAATTCCTTGGTTTGAGTTTGGTTTTATGGCTCCCGCTGATTCAGAATTAGCCCAACGGCATCCTCAATGGCTTACTCAGCGACAGGATGGCAGCACAATCTGGTGGGAAGGAGATGTACATCAACGAGTCTGGTTAAATCCCTTGCGTCCTGATGTACAAGAGTTTATGACGGACTTAATTGTCGAGATCGTTAGTAACTATGACATTGATGGAATTCAGCTAGACGATCACTTTGGTTATCCTTCTGAATTAGGCTATGACGAATACACCGTTAAGCTATATCAAGCAGAGCACTCAGGTAAGCTACCCCCAACAGATCCCCAAGATCCAGACTGGGTAAAATGGCGTGCCGATAAAATCACCGCTTATGTCGAGACTTTATTCCAGGCAATTAAACAGCACAATCCTCAAGCAATTGTCTCGGTATCTCCCAACCCCCAGGATTTTTCCCTCAATTCTTTTTTACTCGATTGGCATCAATGGGAACGAAAAGGGTTAATTGAAGAACTAATAGTTCAAGTATACCGAGATAGCAATGATAGCTTTATTAGGGAACTACAACAGCCTGAAATCATCGCCGCGAAATCCCATATCCCCGTAGGGATTGGTGTCCTATCTGGATTAAAAGGTCGTCCCATTTTGTGGGACAAAATATACAAGCAGGTGAATATAGCTCGAAAACATAAATTTTCTGGAGTATCTTTTTTCTTTTACGAAAGTCTGTGGAACTTGACAACGGAGTCCCCTCAAAGAAGACAGGCTGCTCTTAAAAGTTTATTTAACCATCAAACCCAGCGTCCTGACATATCTAACTGGGAAGTCCTATGTCAGAAATGATCATTAGAGCGATTAATTTGGGCACTATGACCTAGGGTGCAGCATGGAGAACCCAAATTGAATGGATAGTAAACTGAAATATTTAACTAGCGAAGACTACCAGATTTTGTGGTCAAAAGCCCAGGTTGTTACCTATAAGCAGCATGAAGTAATCCTCAAAGAAGGTCGTTTATCCCAGGCAATATATTTAGTGCGCAAAGGGACAGTGCGAGTTGAAAGCGCAGCTATTGGCAGAGATGTGGCGATCGCTTTTTTGTCATCAGGAGAAGTTTTTGGGGAAATATCTTTTTTGGAAGGATTACCCACTAGTAGTGGAGTATTTGCTCAGGAGGATGTGGAAGTTGGGGTGCTTAATCAACAGGATCTTGATGCTCTATTGACCGCGACTCCTGGCTTATCAGACCGTTTTTATCAATCTTTGGCACATAATCTGTCTAGTCGCTTGCATCAAACCTCGTCTCTGGTGGCTCATTTAATGCGACGGGTGCGAATCGCTCCTGAATATGATGATCAGCGGACAGGACAAACAGGACAAAATGCCATTCCTCCCGAATTAATCAGCGAAACGGAATTATTTAAGGAGAATCTGTCTGGAATTGAACAGTCAATTCGGTGCCAGGAAATGACAGAAGAGGAAGCGCAATCGCAGATTAGCAAACTATGTAACATGTTGATGAGTTCCCTTCGGGAGCAAATTATTCAACAACCAACTATTCATAAAGCAATTGGCACTTATATTTTCCGCGAAACCTTTCCCTTCTTTATGCTAAGTAGCTTTTTTGATCGTGCGTTTCGTCGCCCAGGAGAATGTATCAGTGATTCCTATATTACAGAATTGCTCTCACAAAACGAACCAGAAGGGGACGGTTATCTGGGCATT
The DNA here is from genome assembly GCA_938015355.1 of uncultured Pleurocapsa sp. GTDB lineage: Bacteria > Cyanobacteriota > Cyanobacteriia > Cyanobacteriales > Xenococcaceae > Waterburya. Next base: position 1,746 of record CALLPS010000155.1, on the reverse strand, counting down.
TATCTAGATCGCTGGATTCGCTCTTTACCTACCTGTGTCGCCCTTAAAAATCGCGGTAGCATCATTACCGAAACCATCAAACAGTTGACCGAAAATTGGTCAATAGAAAATCCGATGCTAGTGACTAGTATTGCCAGTGGTACAGCATCCGAAATTCTCGATCTATATTTTCAGACTTCCCCACCAAATGTCCACGTCACCTGTATTGACATTAATCATCAAGATTTATCTACTGCGGCTAATACATCTCATCGTTTAGGTTTTCGCGATCATCTCACTTTTATTCAAGACAATTTATTCCTATTTGCCGAGGGATATAGCCAGATCGATATTCCACCCCAAAAACTGATCTATGGCACTAGTATGGCAAACTATTTGCGCGATCGCGAGTTAATTCGCATCCTGGATTGGATCTACGATCATCTCTTACCCAATGGTATTGTCATTATTGGTAATTTCCATGCTGCCAATCCTGATCGCATTCTCCTCGAACATATTCTAGAATGGCATTCAATTTATCGCTCTGCCGAAGATCTAGAAAAATTATTTGCTCGGTCTAAATTTCGTTCTTTACCCTTAGCAATTCAATCTGATGAATATGGGGTCGAGCTATTTGTAGTTTGCAACAAGGCTTGGTCAGAAGGAACGGTGAGTAATTAAGCGATCGCATTTTCGTCTTTGAGGTTAGTAATGAGAGGCGATCGCTGTGGTCGAAAATTTCGAGAAGAATTAGAGTTTGTCAAGAAAAAAAGAAATTATACTAAAAGATTTAAAAATAAAATTGAAACAGAAAGTATTTTTTACACCTCAATATCCTACTGAACCAAAGAAAGGTATGGGATATATTGTTATTGAGCGAGAAATTGCTGAAAGTATTGATATTAGACCTACTTATAGACCAATCGGATATGGTGGACGAATGTATGTTGATAGTCCTCAAGGAAGATTCCTTGCCTATTGCGATAATCCCTATGGCTTTGGAGGACGGAATAAAAGACGCTTCAAAGTTTACAGTCATAATAAAGTAATTGACTTAGTAGCTCAAAAAAAACTGACTATTGATGCTGTTGTCTATTTTGTACGTAGCTGGGCTGAAGAAGATGCCAAAATCGTTACACCTGGAAAAAGAACCATCAATTTAGATAAACAAACAGCAAAGCCACCATGTTATATCTACTTTATTCTTAATTATGATAGTCAAGCTATTAAGATTGGTATTGCTAAAAATGTTAAACGCAGATTAGCTAGTTTACAAACCAGTTCTCCTTCAGAATTAAAACTACTTGGCACAATAAAAACTAAGAGTGTAAATGATGCCAGAAAAGTCGAAAAATCATTACATAAAAGATTCGACCAAAATCGCATTAGAGGTGAGTGGTTTAAAGCTGATGTCGAACTACTAGACTATATCAAGCAGCAGACATAAATTTTGTGAATTTATTTTGCGATCGCTATTCAAGAAATTATTCAGCTAGTTTGATAATCGATAATCAAAGTTCAAATTCTGTCATCACAATTTTTAGATGGTTAAGATAAATGGGATAATTCCCTTCTAAAACCATCATGATTATCCTTGCTTCCCATACTCTTAATTTAACATTTTTCCCCGATTCAAATAGCGATCGCAATTAGGATCTATATAATCATGCGATCGCTACTTATAGAATTATGTATTAAGGTCAGGAGGCAATTAATTGTTAATTAATACAATACCTGTTACTTACGAGCTAATAACTGATATGTCCT
>CALLPS010000154.1 GCA_938015355.1 uncultured Pleurocapsa sp. | reverse complement strand
TGACTAAGATGAGTAGTATTGGCACACAACTCTAAGCCCCAGTTATGGTCTTGATCTCTAACTACTTTGGTTAAACTGCAAAGAGAAACTTTAAAATCAGGAATATCTGGGACTAAGCTTTTTGTTGCCCCAAATACTGATGCACCATGCCCCACAATCAAAATATCTGATGAAAATTGAGCTAGCAATTGCTCAACTGTAGCTGCTGTACGCCTGTTAACCTCGGCTTTACTCTCAGGATATTGAGGAAATACACAAGATTTATAGCTCCAGTCAATTAGAGGGTATGCTTCGGTTAAAAAATCTTGAGTTTGGATTTCAGGTGATTCGCTCATCCATTCCGCATTATGCCATTCACCTAATCCTGCTTCTAGCTTAATTGGGAGATTCAGAACTTTTGCTACCTCATTTGCAGTTTGGATAGTTCGCAGAAAAGGAGATGCCAAAATGTGACTAATATTTTCCGATTTCAGTCTTTGTCCAAGTTCTGCTGCCTGTATAAAACCATCCTCTGAGAGAGGAGGATCGTAACGTCTTACTGCCGTATTGAACCATTCAGGATTAACAAAATCAAGACGATTGCCATGTCTGGCTATCCAAACTGTTTGAGACATGAAGTAATTTTAGAATGTAGAGTTAAATTATGAATATTTTTATTGTCGATCAATATCGAGCAAAAGTTTAGTCTGAGTGTCGAATACCAGATTTTTGGTGTAACTCACTCCACGGTAAGTATAGTAATGTATTGGTCTAATGAAAAAAGCAGCCAGAATCCTAGCTGCCTCGAAAAATATCTTTAACCTGAATTCAGCAATACTATAGATTAATCTATGTACTGCACGACTTCTTCACTAGGAAAACGTACTTTTGGCTGGAGAGCATATTTATCATCATCTGCGCGATACCCCGCAGCACAAACTACAACTGAACTATAGCCTTGACTGTTTAAATCGAGAACTTCATCATATTTAGCAGGGACAAAGCCTTCCATGGGTAGGGTATCAATTTCTAACATGGCAGCACAAGTCATAAAAAAACCCAAAGCAATATAAGCCTGTTTTGCTGCCCATTCATTGAGATCAAGAGGATAGGGCGGCTTGCTAATGAAACCTTTAACCACATTGCCAAACCCTGCCAGATTTTCTGGGGCAACTTGTTGTACTTCTGCCATTCTCTGTATATGGCGATCGACATCCGTATTGTTAATATTGTTTTTAGTAGCGAAGACGACTAAGTGGGATGCATTGACGACAGGTGTTTGTCCCCAAGAATGTTCTAATAGCTTTTGTCTGATTTCAGGATTACGAATCACAAAAAATTTCCAGGGCTGTAAGCCAAAAGAGGAAGGAGACAGAATCAAACTTTGTTCTAAAGTTTTCCAAACACTTTCGGAAATTTTTTTACTGGGATTGAACTTTTTCGTAGCGTAACGCCAATGAAGTTGATTTAATGCTTGTTCTGGTTGCAGAGGAGCATTTGCCATAATTACAGTACCTAAATTTGATCTAGATGACGGTGTTGAACAGAATGATGATTAGTATTTTATCGATGATTGAATATCAATAAAAATGATTATTCAACTATTACTCAACAGGAATAATTGACATAGATTATTATAGAAAACAATAAAACAAAGGGGTAGTTATCTATTAATCTATTAAATTCAATTACTTTTATAAATGAGCAAACACTATTATGATTATGTACTGTATGCTCTTAATTTACTATTATCGATATTTTTCCCTTTGTTAATTTATTTTTTTGTCCTAGTTTCGATCAATTAAGTATTTTCTAATTTAATTCTAAGTTTTTTTGTTTAGTCTATTAATGGTTAGCAAAAAATATAATCAATTGAAATATTCTGGAGTAATTTTTTAGGATTAATGAAGTTTAAATATTTAGTAACGGTTACAGCTATATCAATCATTTCTCTGGGATTGGCAGGAACACCAAGAAATTTTAATATTGTCAATGCTAATCCCTGTGCGGGAGCTAATCCCTGTGCCAGCGTTGATCCTTGTGCGGGAGCTAATCCTTGCGCCAGCGTTGATCCTTGTGCGGGAGCTAATCCTTGCGCCAGTGCTGATCCTTGTGCGGGAGCTGATCCTTGTGCCGCAGCAGCATCAGAATCTGCACCACTAGTTTATATAGAGTCATCTAGTGATTTAGCTATCAGAGGTACTGATCCCGTAGCTTACTTTGAAGAAGGCGAAGTTGTAGCAGGGGATAGTGAGTATGAAAGCGAGTGGCAAGGTGCTACTTGGAGATTCTCTAGTGCGGAAAACCAAGAATTGTTTGAATCAGATCCCGAAGCCTATACACCTCAATATGGTGGTTACTGTGCTAAGGCGTTGAGCGAAGGAAACGTTGTTTCTAGTGATCCTGAAGCATGGAAAATTGTTGATGGTAAGCTTTATCTTAATTATAGTTCTCAGGTACAGCAACAGTGGTTACAAGACATTGAAGGAAATATTGCATTAGCAGATGAGATGTACCCTGATGCGCTGGTTGGTGCGACTGTATTTGAATAAACGATGGTTAGGAGTTTATTTCTTCGTAATATCTAGATAATAAGCGATCGCCTGGTATCATATTACTCTATGGGTCAGGCGATCGCTTTTTTAGTTGATATTTAACTATAAATTGACTTACTTACGCCAATCCAGCGACATAGGTATCTGATAATTGTGCTAACTGTAGCTGTTGGCAGTCAATTGTTTCCGATATGATTGAACTAATGCTCATTCCAGTATGAATTTCTAATCTTGCTGTAGTCGGGGCTTTAAAGAGTAAACGTTGTCCAGGGAAAACTACTCTTTCAAAATACCAATGAGCAATGTTAGTAATACGGACAACCTCTATATGGGCAGTAGCATTTATATAGCAGCAGAGGGAAAGTTTCGGGGTAGGTCGTGTGAGAGAAGATAACATTGTTTTGATTTGTTAAACGGACTATTTAAATCCGCTTATTAATATATTTTTGTTTGAAATTTGCTTCAACTAAATATAGATATCAGCTGAATTCTTGGTCTTAGCGACCATTATCTAAAACAGGAACAAGCTACAAATATTGGTTTTTAATACATAAACTCAAGACAATTGCTTGATCCCCAATACATAATAAACGATATTTTTTGAAAATTATCTTGATATTTGTTTTTTTTAATAATCTGTATAATTCATTATTTTAGAAATGATTTAATAAATTTGATTTTGGTTTTAAGTAGGATCTTTTTTGATACTTTATCCGTAAAATCACTGAGATAATAACAGAGCTAGGATATGATGCTTATACGTTTGTTTGTAAGCAAAATACGACTAAATTAACAGTAAGGCAAGCGAAGTAAAACAGATAACATAAATTTTTTCAATGCTCTACCTTAAATAAAAATCTCTGAAAAATTAAAAATAAATAACCTAATTTGAATTTTAGATTTTTTTAATATTTGCCAGGGATTAGATTAATTAAATTAATTGTTTTCTAGAAATAACGAACAAGAAGATTCTTAATCCGCTATAGTGGCTTAAGTGCTCTATGTCAAAGGAATTTATTTTCTAAGGTTTAGTTTATATCGAGTATTTATACATCAGAATTACATAAACCCTGAACGACGTTCTTCTTTTGGACAGGATAAGCTTATATAACTTTTGAATTTTTAATCTGAGGCGACATAATTATGCGGGTTTTATTGTTATACCCCCTATTCCCTAAAAGTTTCTGGTCATTTGAGAAAACTTTAGCTTTGGTAGATTGTAAAGCTCTCATGCCACCCCTAGGTTTAATAACGGTGGCTGCTATCTTGCCTCAAGAATGGGAATTCAAGCTGGTAGATCACAATGTTCAAGAAATTACCGAATCAGATTGGGATTGGGCGGAATTGGTAATCATTTCTGGCATGATTGTGCAGAAAAACGATATGTTAGCTCAGATCGCAGAAGCAAAAAATAGAGGGAAACTAGTTGCTGTTGGGGGTCCTTATGCTACGACATCTCCTCAAGAAGTGGAAACTGCTGACTTTTTGGTATTAGACGAGGGAGAAATCACCCTGCCCATGTTTATCGCTGCAATTGAGCGAGGCGATCGCTCTGGAGTGTTTCGCTCAGCAGAAAAGCCAGCGGTAACGGAGACTCCAATTCCTCGTTATGATCTGCTAGATTTAACTGCCTACGATAATATGTCGGTGCAGTTTTCTCGTGGTTGTCCATTCCAGTGTGAATTCTGCGATATTATTGTGCTTTATGGGCGCAAACCTCGTACCAAAACTCCAGAGCAACTACTAGCTGAATTGCAGTGCATTTATGATTTAGGATGGCGCGGTGCAGTGTTTATGGTGGACGATAATTTCATTGGCAACAAACGTAATGTTAAATTGCTACTGAAAGAGTTAAAAGTTTGGATGGCAGAAAAAGGTTATCCTTTCGGTCTAACTACCGAAGCCTCAGTAGATTTAGCTCAGGATGATGAGTTAATGAAGTTGATGGTGGAATGTAACTTTAAAAAAGTCTTTTTAGGCATCGAGACTCCCGATAAAGACAGTTTAGCTCTGACCAGTAAATTTCAGAATACCCGCGATCCTCTAACTGAATCTATCGACAAGATTACTACAGCAGGCATGCAGGTAATGGCAGGATTTATTATTGGCTTTGATGGCGAAAAATCCCAGGCGGGCGATCGCATTGTGGAGTTTGTCGAACAAACTAATATTCCTTTGGCGATGTTTAGTATGCTTCAGGCACTACCTAGTACTGCATTATGGGATCGGCTTGAAAAAGAAGGTAGACTACTAAATTCTGCGGCAAATATTAATCAAACAACGTTGATGAACTTTGTTCCCACCAGAGATATTGAAGATATTGCGACTGAATATGTCAATGCTTTTTGGCAGCTGTATGATCCAGCGGCTTATTTAGAACGAATTTTCCGTTATTACATGAAATTGGGTGAGGCGAAAAATGTAGTGTCGAAAAGACCAAGTTGGAAAACAATTCGCGCTCTAAGTTTAATTTTATGGAAACAGGGTGTCATTGCTCAGACTCGTTTGCTATTTTGGCGCAATTTGATCCAAGTGCTCCTTAAAAAACGCCGTCAGTTAGAAATTTATCTAACTCTATGCGCTTATCTCGAACACTTTACTGAGTATCGCTTTATTGTTAGAGAACAGATCAACACTCAGTTAGCCAACTATATAGCTTCTAAACCAGAAGCAGAAAAGGTAGCTAGTTAATGAGTCATGGGTTGGGTTACACTGCT
>CALLPS010000153.1 GCA_938015355.1 uncultured Pleurocapsa sp. | reverse complement strand
GGTTCAATGGGATCAGCTGGTTTAAAGCCAAAAATACGCGCATAAAACCAAAATTCACTATCAAGCGCCTGTTTAATATTGTCGGCAATTCTAAAGCCATGAGCCTCCTCTGCAAAAGATATATAAGCAACGGGTAAACCCTTTTTCTTAATCGCCTCAAACATCATTTCTGCCTGATTGGGTGGAACAACTTTATCTTTTAAACCCTGAAAGAAAATTACAGGACAGTCTAATTGTTCACTATAGTAAATCGGCGATCGCTCTTGATAAATAGCCTTATCTTCAGGATATCTCCCCACCAAACGATCTAAATAACGAGATTCAAACTTATGAGTATCTTTTGCCAAAATCTCTAAATCACTGATGCCATAATAACTAGCCCCAGCCTTAAAAGTATTGCGGAAGGTCAATGCCGCTAAGGTAGTATAGCCGCCAGCACTACTTCCTGTAATCACAAGGCGATCGCCGTCTACCCTTTGTTGCTCAACTAAATACTGGGCAGCATTAACGCAATCATCAACATCAACGATCCCCCAATTACCATCTAGTCTTTGACGATACTCGCGACCATAACCAATGCTGCCGCCATAATTAACATCCAAATAGCCAAAACCGCGACTAGTCCAGTATTGAATGCGGAGATTTAAATTCACTGAAGCCGCCGCAGTAGGGCCGCCATGGCTTTTAACGATCACAGGAGGCAGTTCCCCCTCAGGAGCAGTATAATCCTGGTTCTGTGGCGGATAATACCAGGCATATGCCGTTAAATTATTGGTAGTGGGAAAAGCGATCGCCTCAGGCAAAGAAAGATAGCCAGGATCAATTTCTAGATCTCCTGTACGCCTTAATACTTCTTCCCTTCCTGTCTCCAAATCGAGCTTAATTACCGCCGTGGTTTCTGTCGGATAGCCGCCAATAAACACTACAAAACCGCGATCGCTAGCACGAAGATCGCAAATATTAGTATATCTGGTTTTAATTTCCTGAAACTCCTTAGTCTGAAGATCGATCTGACCTAAATGCCAACATCCCTCTGCGGAATAAGCACAGATTAAACGGTCATTTCCCACTAAATCAAAGGTAGACAATCCAAATACCCAATGAGGATAACCAAACTCCCCTGACTTTTGATGGAGAATTTCAATATTGCCATTAACCTGACGGCGATAAAGATTCCACCAGTTAGTGCGATCGCTAGAAAAATAAAGCGTACCATCCCCACCCCATTTTACCTCACAGATCGACTCGGCATTTCCTCCTGCGATAAGTTCGGGTTCAAAGATACTACCATCCTCCTGAAACTTTGCTAACCACAAATAGGTGCTATCCCAAGGCATATCGGGATGATTCCAACTCAACCAAACTAAGGACTTGCCATCTGGACTCAAACGAGGAGAGGAATAAAAATCTTCCCCTGCGATTAGCTCCTGAATCTTACCTGTGTTAGTATCAATTGTTACAATACTATTTTTGGCTTCTCCATCAGTTTGATGGTCTTCACAGACACAAATTAGCCGCTCTCTACCATGGTCGATCACGATATCTCCATAGCGTTGATGCAATTTGTTAGTTAAGGGATGGGGTTGTTGCCCAATTATCTGTTGATAAATTTTGCCATCTTGATAATTAGAAAAATAAACCTGATTCTTCTCTACGGCAAATGCACCACCACCATATTCATGTATTTTGCTGCGAACACTGAGGGGAAAAGGAGTAATATTTTGAGAGATATGTTCAATTTCTTTTTGCTTAAAATAACCTACAATTAGATTCCTACCCTGTTCTTGGGGACGTTTTTCTAGCCAATATATATTCTCATTATTGATGGCTATACTACCAATGCCAATAGTTTGATCAACAATTAAGTCCGAAGTTATGGGGGATTTCCACGAACCAAAGGGAGCAACTTGAGGTCTTTTCATGAAATTGTGTTTTGCTTTGAGTTAAATTTTATGGTTCTTTACGCTTAATTATTTTTACAGTTTTCCTGCCCTAATTCTCGTAGTAATATTTAACGATATCAGTGGCTCTTTGCTTCTTTGAGCGATCAAACCGAGAAAATGCAATTAATCCCATTTTGTTGTCAGCATTGCATTTTTAACTTGATTTTATTTGTATGATCTTGCAATAAGACAGAACCTCCAAGGTTCCACAGCATATTTTTGACACATGTTTCCCATGAAGTTTACACAAGTTAACAAAATCATGTATGGTTAAGGTTGGAGATAGAAAGTTGTAATACTACTCTTGATTCGGTGGAAATACTTAAGATTGAATTAATATTGGCTGGAATCGCTAAGATATAAACAGGATAGAGTATTGCGAAGGGTTGAGGTCTTCAAAATTCGTCTAAGTTTTTTAAATAAAAGTACAAATGTCTCCTCATAAACTTAGGAATATGAGTCTGACTAATTTGAAGAATTCTTTTTTGCACAATCAACATCAATAAGCAAATCGCGTAATGAAAACAGCACAAAAATCTAACGATTTAGTTAGAAGCTATCTCAAAGAAATAGGTCGTGTTCCTCTGTTAACTCACGAGGAAGAAATTCTCTATTCCAAAAGAGTGCAGAAAGCGATCGCTTTAACTAAGGTAAAAGAATCTTTAGCAGAAGAACTAGGCGCAGAACCAAAAGTTGAAGACTGGGCAAAAGCAGCTAAAGTCACTCCTGCCGAACTCGTTACGGCAATGGAAGCGGGAGACTCGGCAAAGCGTAAAATGGTCGAGGCAAATCTCCGCCTAGTAGTATCCGTGGCAAAAAAGTATCTCAAGCGCAATCTTGATCTTCTGGATCTGATCCAGGAAGGAACTATTGGCATGCAAAGAGGGGTAGAAAAGTTTGATCCCACGAAAGGATATCGCTTTAGTACCTATGCCTACTGGTGGATTCGGCAAGCAATCACGAGGGCGATCGCCGAAAAAGGTCGTACGATTCGTCTACCAATTCACATCACGGAAAAGCTCAACAAAATCAAAAAGGCGCAGCGTCAGTTAGCCCAGAAAAAAGGCAGAACGGCCACCATATCGGAGTTAGCGGAGGAATTAGATTTAACTCCGAAGCAGGTACGAGATTACCTAGAAAAATCCCGTCAGCCTATTTCTCTTGATGTCAGAGTTGGAGATAATAACGATACCGAACTGGGAGATATGCTTGAAGATTCGGGTCAATCTCCCGAAGACTATGCAACCTCTTCCTCTCTCAAAAGAGATTTAGAAAAACTGATGGCAGATTTAACACCTCAGCAAAGAGAGGTCATTTGCTTGAGATTTGGCTTGGCGGATGGGAAACCCATGACTTTAGCTAAGATTGGAGAATGCCTAAGTATCAGTCGCGAACGAGTTCGGCAAATAGAGAGAGAAGCTTTATCCAAATTACGGAAGCGAAAAATGGCAATTCGAGAGTATTTAGCCAGTTAGGTAAGTAGTCGTGCAAAATTAATTTGATAGTTATCCTAAAGGATTAGCTAGCGCGTCAGGTTGGGGGAAGGCGCGACCCATAAGGGGGAAAGGGAAAAGAAAAACAGAATACACAATTAATTCTGCATAAGTACTTAATAG
>CALLPS010000152.1 GCA_938015355.1 uncultured Pleurocapsa sp. | reverse complement strand
TTCCCGCTATCCAGGGCAGAATCCAGATAGTAATGCGATCGTGTGTCACTCCAGAAGGCATAATTCAGTGAACGGTGAGCAATATTGCTAGGGTAAGGGACTTTTACCGTAATGCAAAGTGATTAGCAATAAAGCTGCCCAGGGAAAAGCAAGATTAAAGCGATCGCTTTTTCTCAAATATGGCTATTATTCAGTTAGTTATGAGAATACGATTAATAGTAGCGATCGCAATATTAATGCATAAAATTACAATGCATAAAATTACATTACATAAAATTACATTGCAGGTTCGGTAGAGTCCTATAACAGAGATTTAGATACTAATAATTAATTGGACTTATCTATTGATTCACAATTCTTGCCCAAAAACCTGCCACAGCTAACTTTCTTACCATATCTTCTGCATTATTTTGTTGACTGAAGATTCCCACTTGAATAATATTTCCTTTAGTAAAAGCGCGAGGCTCAATATCTCTTACCTGACGCAAAAGTTCTTGACCCTTACCATAAACCTCTACCTTGTAACCTTGCGCTGCGGCTAAATTTCTCGTGTTGCTTAAAGTCTTGTTATCGGGTGCTTTAAAAGTATATTCCCGTGATTTGTCATTAGGATTACCATTATTTTTACTCAGATAAATAGAATTTTTAGCATAGTTGTGGCTAACGTTTAACTGTTGATCACGAGAAGTGTCTTCCGCTCTAACAGCGATCGCACTATTGACGGAAATTAATAGACCAATTAATGATAAGCAAGAATATTTATAGTAGTTATTGTCCATCTTAGAAACGAAAATATTGTTAATAAATTAAAAATTGCCAGAATAAAGTCAACATCAGAATCAAAAGAAATGAGCCATCTAGCTGATTTATTCAAAATAAAGGTTTAATTTAGCTATTTAATTAATATACTGAACTCTTAATTTTGTCTAGTCATGTATCTAGTCCTAGGTTAGCTAGTTTTAAGTCCCATTAAGGCTAAAACCATATCCCTCAACAGGACATGACAGATGCTGCACAAGAGTCGGTAAAATAAGATATTGTATATAAACAGTTTAAGTAATCTAGCGATCGCCAACTTCGGCTGTTTGCGTTGATCGAAAAAAACTTATAAATATAAAATACCCACAATCTTTACAAAAGTTAACATTCTCGAATTAGTTCCATGAATAAGGTAGTTGTCGGCTTATCTGGTGGAGTGGACAGTTCTGTTGCTGCTGCTACCCTACATCATCAAGGTTATGAAGTTATTGGTCTTACTCTCTGGTTAATGAAAGGGAAAGGACAGTGCTGTTCTGAAGGAATGGTTGATGCGGCGAAGTTGTGCGAAGAATTAAGCATTCCCCATCACATTGTTGATAGTAGAGATGTCTTCCAAGAAAATATCATTGATTATATCGTTAACGGTTATGAGGCGGGGGTTACACCTCTTCCCTGTTCCCAATGTAATCGGGCAGTAAAATTCTCCCCCATGTTGGATTATGCCAAACAAGAACTGGGTACAGATAAAATTGCCACGGGTCATTATGCCAGAATTAACTATGATACAAAAAGCGATCGCTATCAGTTATTAAGAGCGGTAGATCCGAATAAGGATCAGTCATATTTTTTATATGACCTAACTCAAGAATTACTAGCAGGTTCAGTTTTTCCCTTAGGAAATCAAACTAAAGAAGAAACGCGAAAAGTGGCAGCAGAATTCGGCTTGGCAACAGCAGAAAAACCCGAAAGCCAAGACTTATGCTTAGTTGAAGCTCATGGTTCGATGCAAACATTTCTCGATCGCTATATCAACCAAAAAGAAGGGGATATTGTAGACATGGCGGGGAATGTCTTAGGAAAACACACAGGAATTCATCACTATACTATTGGACAACGGCGAGGTTTAGGGATTGCTGCGCCAGTACCTTTGTACGTAGTTAAGTTAGATGCTGTCATGAATCAAGTTGTGGTGGGCGATCGACATGCAGGAGGTAGACTAGAATGTAGTGCCTCTAGAATGAACTGGGTATCTATTGCTGAACCTAGTGCCCCAATTCGCGCAGAAGTCAAAATTCGCTATCGTTCTAAATCTGTCCCTGCGCAGATTATCCCCTTGGGCGATTCTCGCATCAAGATTATGTTTGAAGAACATCAATTCGGGGTAACACCAGGACAAGCGGCAGTTTTATATGACGGTGAAATGGTCTTAGGTGGCGGAATTATCGAAATGATGAAAGATGAGGGATGAGGGATAAGGGATAAGGGATAAGGGATAAGGGATAAGGGATAAGGGATAAGCGCGAAGTTGCGTTGCGGGGGTTCCCCCCGTTGAGCAAACTTCGTAAGAAGGGATAAGGGATAAGGGATGAGGAAAGTACTGCTTTTTGATTTGAGAAGAGCTTAATGTTGACGAATCGGGATTTTAGGATCATGAAGCAGGTTAAATAAAAAATATGGAACGAGGATTATTGTGGCTACCCCTATTGGTAGTATTTATCTGGTTAGCTTGGAGTGGCTGGAATGAATATCAAAAAGTAGAAGCTTATAAAGTTTGGGCAGAAGATTTCGACAATGCTAAATTTGATATTTATGCCGTGTTAGGAAAAAAAGAAGGTCAAGTAACCTGGGGAAAGCCTACTCGCAAAGGAATGGTTGATCTACAAAGCTTTTCTCTGGATAAAGTTAAAGAGATTAAGCTGTTGGTAGGAGATTCTCCCGTAGAACTTAATAATCTGCCAGGGAAAGGCAAACCTAGCCTAGCATTTGATTTAAATGATGAAGATCTGATAAAAATTCCTTTTACTGATATTTCCCTAGCTGCAAAATGGTGTGCATATTTAGAAGAATCTAGAGTCAGTTAATACATGGGCTTTTTTACTGCTTTATATTTTTTTGAGGATTTTTCCTCCATAAATTAGGAGAAGTTCCATGGAGTTGTTTAAATTGACGAATAAAATAGCTGGTGTCGGTATAGCCAGTATCCGTGGAGATTTTAGCTATTGAGAGATCAGTATCTAGTAAGAGTTGTCGGGCTTTGTACATTCGCCGTTCGATAATCCATTGTTTAACTGTCTTTCCAGTCTTTTGTCTTACTAAGTTAGTTAAATAAGCAGGAGAATACCCTAAGCTAGAAGCGACTTCTTTTAATTCCAGAGGTCGATAAAAATTGGCTTCAATAAATTCAAATACCTTAGTTATTTTACTACACTCAGGTATTTTATTCTGAGTAAAAAAAGATTCAGAATTAGAAATATTAGAGTTAGAAGTATTAAAGTTAGAAATATTAGAGCTGGAAGCATAGCATTTTTGCAACTCTTTCTTTCTTTTTAATCTAGTTGTGATTGCTGTGAGAAATCGTTCGACATTACAAGGTTTAGTTAAATAATCTTCTGCCCCCAAATCCATACCCAACCTAAGATCGAACATAGAGACTTTTGCCGTGAGAAAAATCACAGGAATGGCTAGGGTAGATATGGTTTGACGTAACATAGACAGTACGCCATAACCATCTATGTCTGGCATCATAATGTCACATACAATTAAATCTGGATGATGCTCTTGAGCTAATTTTATTCCTGTTCTTCCATTATCCGCTTCGATCGCTTTATAGCCTTCAAATTTTAGACAGTTGAGTAAGACTTTTCTGGTTTGAGCTTCGTCTTCTATAACTAAAATTGTTTGCATACTTGACTACAATCTGGCAATTAAAATTTAATCTATTATTTCCAATAAATACTGAAATTGGGAATGTCGCAGTAGCTAAAGATACAATTGCTGCTCCGTAAAAATTACTAATAATTAAACAATTAGCTAAAAGATATATGGCACAGGAATCTAATCGACAAACTGATATTGAATTAGCTAATTTGCGTCGCCAACATCAACTGATCTTAAATTCTGTAGGAGAAGGGATTTATGGCTTGGATGTTCAAGGAAATGTTACCTTTGTTAATCCTGCTGCGGCATCCTTAATCGGTTGGGAAATGGACGATTTAATTGGGAAGTCAATGCACATTATTTTGCATCATTCCAAACCAGATGGTTCTTTTTATCCTCGTGAAGCATGTCCTATTTATGCTGCTTTCAAAGAAGGAACAATCCGTCGTGTTGATAATGAAGTATTTTGGCGAAAAGACGGTACTAGCTTTCCCGTAGAATATATCAGTACTCCGATGCACAATGAAAAAGGTGAGTTAGTTGGTTCGGTAGTTACGTTTCGTGATATTACTCAACGCAAACTTAGTGAATCTATTTTACAAAGAGCTAATGAAGAATTAGAGGAGAGAGTCAAAAAACGGACATCGGAACTGAGTAAAGCTAACGAACAATTGAAACAACTGAATGAAGATCGTTCTCGTTTTGTTTCCATGGTATGTCATGAATTTCGCAATCCTTTGAATAATATTGCTTTTTCTGTATCTTCTTTAAAACGCTATGAGCATCAACTTTCAGCCACACAAAAAATTGAATATCTATCCGATGTAGAAACTAATATCGATCGCATGACACAAATGACTAATGAATTACTAGTAATTGGTGAAATAGAGACTAAAGGAATTGGTCTTATTCCCGACAAACTAGATTTAGTTGAATTCTGTCATGAATTAGTAGTAGAATTTGCCCAAACTTATCTGAATTACCAAATTCAATTTAATAGTAAAATATCTTTTCTGGAAGCCGAAATAGATTCCCGCATCTTAAGATCTATTTTAACTAATATTCTCACTAATTCTGTTAGATATTCTCCTAATAGTCAATTGATACAATTTAAACTACATGCTGATAATAATCATGCTTTTTTAACGATTGAAGATCAGGGAATTGGTATTCCTCAGGAAGATTTAAATAACATTTTTGAACCTTTTCATCGCAGTAAAAATGTTAGCAATATTCCTGGGACAGGTTTAGGTTTAAATATAGTTAAAAGATTTATTGATTTTCTCGACGGTGAAATAGATATTAACAGTCAAATTAATCAAGGGACTAGGGTGCAAATTAAAGTACCTTTACAGGTTCTAAAGGATTAGAAATTCTCAAGGGCTTGGAGTATATCCCAGTTATGCAATAAGTAGAAAAACTCAAGAAAATTGAAAAATCAAATAACTATCCTAGAAGGGACATTAGTAAATTAAGGTATGATTTATAGAAACAACGATCGCATTATTACAATGATAAAAGTATTGAGTCAGCTTATATTTTTGACGGTAGTTTGTTCTCACCGCTGTAAAAAGTATTTATCGCAAATAAAAATTTATTTATGATTAACCTAACTGCTAAAGCTTGGGAACAAAAATATCAAGAATGTCGCGATCGCTGGAATTTAGGCTGTCCTGCTCCTCCTTTTATCAATCTGCTAGCTTCTGCTAATGCCCCCCAGCCTGGAAAGATTGCTGTTTTAGGCTGTGGCAAAGGACATGACACTTTACTTTTTGCCGAGTCTGACTTTGAGGTAACTGGGTTTGATTTTGCTCCCAGTGCGATCGCAGAAGCTAATACCACCGCAAAAGCCAGGGAAATATCGGCTCAATTCTGGCAACGAGATATTTTTACTTTGAATTACGATTTTGCCGATTGCTTTGACTATGTACTAGAACATACTTGCTTTTGTGCTATCGATCCAGTTCAGAGATCGCAATATGTGGAAGTCGTAAAAAGTATTTTGCGTCCAGGCGGTAAGCTAATTGGACTATTTTATACTCACGATCGTCCTGATGGGCCTCCTTTTGGAATTAAACCACAAGAAGTCCTAGATTTTTTCACTCCTGATTTTAAACCGATTGTCTTCCAGGTGGCGAAGGATTCGATCTCCCGTCGCCGAGGAGACGAACATTTGGCTATTTTTCAGCTAAAACACTAGCAACCACAACCACAGCCTCCTGTATCTGCTTCTTGTTGAGCTTTGTATATCTGTTTGAGGTCGTCTAATGCACCACCAGAGAGTGCTGATTCTCCATAGAGGGCGAATCTTTGGATGGGATCAAAACTATTATGACTTCTTCTAATATCTTTTAATACGCGATCGCCCCAGCGAGTTTTCAGATCCACTGTTAAATGTCTAAGGTAGGTGTAGCTTATAAGTGTGGTCGCAAAAGGGAACACACCAAAACTAAAAATCATAGAACAGCAGAATACCATGGCTATCTCAATAGTAACCAGGGCAGTACTCCAAACTTCATCTACTAAAAGTTTATGTTGCCGTAACGATATTTTTAAAAAGCTGGTTTGAGGAATAGAATCGGTTTTGAGTTTTTTAAATTCTGGAGTACGTTTAACTTCTTCCATTATCTTCTGTTCTAGTTTGTTTAATTCCGTGTTGACTTTCTTGGCGATCGCAAAAGTGCGATTTTGAACATTGGGTAGTAGATATCCTAGGTAGACTAGTCGAGCGATTGCTAGTTCTACGGCTCTATTTCTTCCGCCACCTAAATAAGCTACTTGATATATATTCAATAAGGGTTTTTGTTCTTGTCTGCCTGGTGTACGAACAACAAAATGTAATAACCCACTAAAAATTACGGAAATTAGAATAATTTTGTGGTGTAAATTATTGTAACTACTATTTACTACTTGACTAGCAAGAACAGCATTAGCAAAAAAAAGAGTAAAAAAGATGAACAAGCTCAAAATCAGACTAAATTCAATTAAAGTTGAATTTAATTGAGGTAGTTGCTTGGGAGCAATCCAGTTATCAATGGTGCTAATGCGCTGCATTTTGAGTTCTTTGCCAAATCTAATGTCAGGAGGCGACCAAATATCTTGGGGTGGAATACCAAAATATTGCTGGTAGCTAGCGATGGTTTGCAGATATAGATTGTGAAATTCAGCTCGCTCTGTCTTACCTCCTCGTGCGGGATGGTGATGTAATTTTTTGCCTAGTATTAAAGGGCAAAACTCTTCCCAATAGGACTGGGTCAGCAATACGTGAGCGTGCCATACCTGGTCAACTGCATCGGACGGCACTACCTGATGGTCGGCAACAACTGTCAGAAAGGCAAATTTTTTGTATTCGGCGATCGCTTTGTGGGCGTAGTGTTCTGTCCAGCCATGATTTTTCATCAAATGACGAATAAAACCAAACTCCTGGGTTGGATCGTCTAGTTCAAAATCTTGTAAGCGTTGATAAAGTTCTGCTTGAAATTGATTAAACATCTTAAATTTATTAGTTGTTCATTGATAGTTTTTAGAAAATTGTTGTTTGATGGAAGACAATAGATAAAATAAGCATCTAATAATTAACGAAAAGTGTAAATATTGGCAAAGTGTAGGCAAGTGTAATAACGCAGTATTGCTAATTATCAACGCCAAAAGTCTACTAATATAAATTGATGTACAAGTTTTAAAAATATCGCACTCACTTTTGATTTTATGAGTTGGCAAAATTTTTTATTATCAATATGTAGTAACCCAGAGTATGAGCTTACCTTATTGGAAAAAGAAGTAGTCTTGTGTATTTTGGAAACCAAAACTCAAACCAAAAATGATCTATTTTTAGTTTATAATCAAATTTATTCACCGATTAATCAAGAAGCTTTTACCCAAAGACTAAAAAATATCTATCGTAAATTTAAGATTATAGAAAAAGGGCATAAACTACCACAGCTCCATAAATATTTAATTAGCAAATACTTGGATTACCAAAATCAAGATATTTTCTTTTCTAAAATCGGGCTTTCTTATGTTTATCCTAAGTTTCCCCGTCATAAATTTAGTCAAGCAATAGATCGTGTCATTAACTCAGAAAACCAGGAAGAAAAACAAGTTGATATTTTACAAACATTTGCTCCCAATTTAAATGACTACTATGAACATCTAATTCGATGTTTGCAGAATGAAGTTAAAGTCAGAATATTATTGGCATGGCCCTATTCTCAAGCCGCTAAACTCAGAGAAGCAGTTTTAAGTAAGTACGCTAATGCTAATTTGAAAAATGAAGTTAATATCCGTAATGCGGTAGTTGCTAATCTAGAGACGTTGGAACAAATTATTCGAGTAGTCGATCAATTCAAAACCCTTGAAATTAAGCTTTACGATACTTTACCATCTTTAGCAATTTATCGGGCTGGTAGTTATGTTTTGGCTGCTCCTTTTTTGCATGGCTCGCTAGCAATTAACACTTTTCAGCTAGAGTTAAATCTTAATAGTAGCGAGCGACTGATAACTAATACTTTGCAACAGGATTTTGAACTAATGTGGCAAGTTGCCCGTTATTTTTGTCCGAATCCTCAAAGCAATTGGCGTAACGACTTAAAAATTTTATTTACTGACTAGATATTATGTTAGAAATAATTAATAGTTTGGAAACAGATTTAATCACCAAACTAAAATCTCATTCTTTATTTACTCAGATAAATACCTTATCTTGGCAGGAATTTTTAGCTGTTTTAATTCAACGACGTTTTTTATCTCTTTCTATTGTTAATATTTACGAATTAGCGATAGATGCTCTGACGGATCGGCTAGCCAAGCAAACGGTTCGAGAAATTTTGCATGAGGAATATCCCCGCAATACAAAAGGCATTCCTTTGCCTTCCCATCGAGAGCTATTGTTTCAAGATTTGCTCAATCTAGGCGCAACAGCCGAACTAATTCTTACTACTCCCGAAACAAACATAACCAGAGAAGTTAGATTGCAAAGCTATCAACTAATGATGGATTGTTTGGATAAAAAAGAAGCTCAAGTACAATTAATTACTTTTTTACGATTTTGGGCAGAAGTCCTGGTTGCGGTAGAGTATTCTTGCTTGTGGCAACGTATTTCAGAAAGGTTAGCCAGTAAAAATTCAGAGAATAAACCGAGATCAGAATTTTATTATTTTCACCTGATTCACGATAGTAGAAATTCCCATCTCGGTCAAGAAAACTTATTAGGTGGATTGACCCACTCTCAAGAATTAGGAATTCACTTAAAAAGATTAATTTCGTCTTCAGAAGTTCTAGATTTATGTATTACTGTAGAAAAAAAAGCATATTTACTTAAATACGAATTTTATAATCAATTTCTAACCAAGATCACGGCAAAAACCCCAAACAATAACTAGTGCC
The DNA here is from genome assembly GCA_938015355.1 of uncultured Pleurocapsa sp. Lineage (GTDB taxonomy): Bacteria > Cyanobacteriota > Cyanobacteriia > Cyanobacteriales > Xenococcaceae > Waterburya. Next base: position 568 of record CALLPS010000152.1, on the reverse strand, counting down.
AGCCGATGTTCGCCAAGAAAGAGAAACTATTATCAGTAGCCGTCCTCAAACCCGAACCAATCAACAACACCCGATGCATCGTAATTAGAAGTATAGGTATTATTAGCATTTTCAATCGTAATTTTATTTTTTCAACCTAGCTTGTCAGAAGTATAAATACGCACAAGACCGTTAGAATCGCGCAGAACAAGCTTATTATCGGCTTGATTGTACTTGATTTGGGTAATTTCATCTCTATTATTAAGGTTAATAGAACTAACCCACTCATTATTTGCTCTGTATTCGTATTCAATAGTTGATCCATCACTATGAGTTTCTTCGGTAATTTGATATCGGCGATAGATGAAAAAATATAGCCAAAAATATCCAGGTCATTAGAGTAAAAATTAGTATTATTATGCATTAATCTAACTTACAAAAATAAGAGTTTTTTTAATAAATTTATATAAACAGAAACATGATTTATATTTTAAATAGGGCTACATCAAACAATCATAAAGTCACTACATTAATTATTAATCCAATAAACATTAATATGTGAAAAGGAAATTTAAGGATTTTATCAAGC
>CALLPS010000151.1 GCA_938015355.1 uncultured Pleurocapsa sp. | reverse complement strand
AAATAGTAACCTAAAGGATACTTGTTTTTCTGCTGTAATAAAAATTGCCATTCATCCGCAAAAAAATCAGCAGTTTGTGGTTCAAGCCAGCCCCTAATAGCTAGTATTTCTCCAAGACGAAGCTCTTGATTATATTCTCGATCAACTAATGCCACCTGTATTTGCGAATCAGAAATCAAGCCTGCTTTTTGTAGGGTCTCTCCTAATAATTCCATATTGGTAAATTGTATTTACTATTTAAACTATGTTTAATTAATTTTTCCGCTGACTTACTTAATTTATATTAGTACCTCAAAAATATTTATAATCTCTATAATTCATTGAGATAAGTATATTCCAAAACAATTTAACTTTTAGTGAAGCTTCAATCAAAATTGTCTGTTTAAGTTGAATTTTTAGTAAAGTTCAAACATTTATTCTGCTGTAATCATTGCTAATCAAAGATTTTAGTTTACTAAGTAGATTCGCCTATCTACGTCAGGATCCAGATATGAAAATACAACAAAATAAATACTCTAAAATCTCACTACATTACAGAGACAAGCGATCAATGCCAATAAAAGTATTTAAAAAGCTAAAGACTAATTCAAGTTTATTATTCTTATTGCCAATGCGATCGCTCTTAACTGAAAAGTTGTCAAATAAGATCGACTCTCAATAAGAGTTATATCTAAATCTTATTTATAATAGAGTTCCGCGTTACAATGAATAATGTCAAGAAATATTTTCATTTTTTCAGAATTGTGACTTCTTATTCACTGATATCTCTCCGAGTATAGATCTCTACACCCATTAATTGAGGAAAAACTCTAATGCCGACTCACTTGTCATAAACTATCTATATTTTGGTTTTATCTGACTTGCTTATTTCATTTTGTAGCTTCAAAATTGCTTCTAAAGTTACCAATTAAAAAGAAGTGATTAGTATCTACAATTAAAAGATTTTTAGCCTCGAAAGTTAACCAGGATTGTGGATTCAGCTACAATTTTCCGCTTCCTCCAAAATCTGAGCTAAATGCCAACAAAAATCAGATTTTAACAATGCAGGCTTTCTTCAATCGTTCTTCTCAACGACTAGCTCAAACTAAAACTGAAAACAGTCAAGAGAATATAATCCTGCATACCAGACTCTCCATGATCAGTAGGCACACTTGCCCTTACTGCTCGTATATCTTGCTTCGTCATCTACATAGAGATGGTATTTACTGGCATTGCAGCCATTGTTACCAAGAAATGTCAGCTTTCTAATTTAACAGGAGTTAGCTTGAAAATGACCAAATTAGAGGGAGCTAACTTAAAGGGAGCTTATTTGAATGAATCAGAGCTTCAAGGAGTAGAAATCAATAAATCTCTCTGACGTATTAACACAGGGCAATTCTGCCTCATCAAAATTTTAAAATTAATCAGGGAAAATAACCTTAATGTCGATCGCCAAAAAAACAGCTTTAGTTTACTGTGACAATCAATTCGGTTTAATAGATGGGAAAACCGCAGCAGGATTAGTTAGGCACTCTGATACTTATAATATTGTCGGAGTAATTGATAGTTCCTTAGCGGGTAAAGATGCAGGAGAAGAGTTAGATAACCAGAAAAACCATATTCCTATTTTTGCTAACTTAAATTCAGCTTTAGCTAACCTCCCCAATGTTCCCGATTGCTACATTTACGGCAAAGCCCCTTTAGAGGCTTCTATACCCATTGCAGAAAGAGCCTTAATCTTGGAAGCAATGAGCAAAAACATGGATATTATTAATGGTCTTCATCAGTTCTTTTCTGAAGATCCTGAATTCATCGAAATGGCTAATCGATGGGGAGTTGAAATTAAAGACATCAGGAAACCTCCCGAATTAAAAGACCTCCATGTTTTTACTGGTCAAATTGCTAAAGTTACTGTTCCTGTAGTTGCCATTTTAGGTACTGATTGCGCCTGTGGGAAAATGACAACCGCAGTGGAATTAAATAAAGCCTTAAACAATCTGGGAATTAAATCAGTGCTGGTAGCAACGGGTCAAACTGGCTTGATGCAGGGATCTAAGTATGGTGTAGCGATTGATGCCCTGGTGTCTCAATTTGTGATTGGTGAAATAGAACATGCTGTTGTTCAAGCCTTTGAACAAGAAAATCCCGATATTATTTTAGTCGAAGGGCAAAGTGCCGTATCCCATCCAGCCTTTATGAGTTCGGTGGGTATTCTTAAAGGATGTATGCCCGATGGAATTATTTTACAACATCCTCCCAGCAGGAAATTCCGTTGCGATTTTCCCCTTTTACCGATGCCGAGTATTGTCAGTGAAATTCGACTACTCAAATCAATATCCCAATCCCAGGTAATTGCGATCGCTCTAAGCCATGAAAATTTAACCGAAACAGAAGTTCAGAAAACCATTAAAAGCTACGAAGAACGTCTTTTATTGCCAACGACAGATGTTTTAACTTATGGCTGTACCAAACTGATTCTTGCTTTAGGTAATCTTTTTCCTACTCTCGACCGAAAAAACCAAAGAAACTCTCAGATACGTCCTCTATTAACAACGGGGTGAACGCTAAAAATTGCCACAAAAATATGCAAGGGTTTATGCCCAGAATAGAAATTACCTTATCTCAAATACAGCATAATGCTCGGATATTATGCGAACTTTATGGAGAACAGGGTATTTCCTTGATGGGAGTTTCCAAGGCAGTATTGGGAGAGCCTTTAATTGCTGAAGCCATGATTCGAGGAGGTGTCAAGTTTATTGCCGACTCCCGTTTAGAAAATATTCAAAGGATGAAAAATTCCAGAGTATCGGCTCAGTTTGTCTTACTTCGTACTGCCCCAAGTCAAGCAGAATCGGTTGTTGAGGATGTAGATATCAGCCTTAATACAGAAATTGTCACCCTGGAAAAGCTTAACTATTATGCTTCTTTGCAAAATAAAATCCATCAAATAATTTTAATGGTGGAAATGGGTGACTTGCGAGAAGGAATCCTTCCTGATGATATTTTCCTTTTCATTGAAAAAGTTCTCTGCTTATCCCACCTCAAAATTATCGGAGTCGGCTGTAACTTGGCTTGTTATGGAGGCATCAAGCCTGACGCTCAGAAAATGCAGCAACTGTCAGCATTAACTGATGCCATAGAAAAGAAATTTGACCTTAACTTATCTATAACTTCTGGGGGCAACTCGGCTAACTATAAATGGTACAAATCTACTAAACAGGTTGGGCGAATTAATAACCTGCGTATCGGAGAATCAATTCTTCTAGGCTATGAAACCGTCAACAATAAAGCCATTCCGAAATTACACACTAATGCTTTTAAATTAATTGCCGAAGTTATCGAATCGAAAGTAAAGCCTTCTCTACCTTTTGGGGAAATTGGTCGAGATGCTTTTGGCAATATTCCTGTATTCAAAGATTGTGGTATGCACCAAAGAGCGATCATTGCGTTAGGAAAGCAAGATACTCTGATCTCTGGTTTAAGTACGAATCAAGATCTCGAAATATTAGGTTCGAGTAGCGATCACACGGTTATTGATAGTAAAAACTTCGATCTCAAAGTGGGAGTGGGAGTAAATTTCAATCTAGATTACGGCAGTCTTTTGATGGCAATGACCTCACCTTTTATCAAAAAGCAATTTATTAAATAGAAATTTGAGACAACAATAAAAATGACCAAAAAATACGTAAATCCTGCACTTCAAGAAGAACCAATCGGCGAACCGGCATCGATTATTGCCCCTAGAGAAAACGAATCTCTTTTTAGATGGATTAAGAGTACTGGTCGATTTATGCCTAGTCAATCAGATCCTTGTCTCCATGAGAAGGAAACAGATGAACTGGAAGACATGCTATCTGAAGATGAGGAGGAACTAGATGCAGAATAATAGCTGTTTAGGATTATAAATTTTAACTCTAATAGATCTCCCGATTATAATGCTCCAATTCTGCGCTATCTTCTCCATAAACTCCAGCAATCTGCTGTTGACAACAAGCGACCGCAAATTCGTTGAATTCCGCTTCTTCGACACCATACATATCTTTAAAGTTATCGGGTTCAACTCGACAAAAACGTGGACGCTCCTCATAGATCTGACATTTTCTCTCGTCATGGTCGTAATTAATACACCAGCCGTCATCTCCCACCATAGTCATATATAGTTCTAGTTCATCCCTAGATAGATACTCAGCCAAATCTGGACGATCTTCTGGATCGAGGTTACAACAAGCACCACAATCAGAAATACATTGCCACTTACCAACTTTAGAATACTTAGCCTTTAATCTTGAGTTCTTCACTCATTACTCCTTACTCATTACTCCTTACTCATTACTCCTTACTTCTTACTTCTTACTCCTTACTTCTTACTCCTTACTCCTTACTTCTTACTTCTTACTTCTTACTTCTTACTTCTTACTCCTTACTCCTTACTCATTACTCATTACTCATTACTTCTTACTTCTTACTCCTTACTTTTTACTCATTCTGTCAACACTTCCCCAAAAGCAAAGTCTGGAGCTGCCAAAACAAAGACGGTGGAGGGTAATTTAGCTACTCTTACTTGAAGTTTTTCATAGTATCCAGTAAAGTCTGCTGAAGGAGCAGCCATACCCAAGAAAACCAAATCAGAATTACCCGAAGATTGCTGAAGAATTTCATCAAAAGGACGACCATCAGCAACGATTACCTGGGGAATTACGTCAATACGCAAATTTTGGCTAAAGTTATTCAAATTATCCTTAGCTGCCGCCGCCGCCGCTTGATTAGGAACAACCAACTTGAGATAAATTTTAGCGTTATTCCAGTTAATATCGGTACGCAGTAAGTATGCCAGGAGCAACATTAAACTGCCATTTGCTTGCATCCCTCCCCACCAAACGTCAATTTTACGACGAAAGCCAAATCCTTGCTGTTGATTTTCGTGAAAAATAACTAAATTACGTCTACTAGCATGAATTTCGGCGATCGCATTACAAAAAGCGGCTCTACTTTCTGGTCGTTCACTGTCCCCCATTACTATCGTATTCGGCACTAAAGGACCAAGACCATAAGTTTCTACTAGTTTAACCGCACCTTCAAAAGGATCATCGGCAGTTACTACCCTGGCTAAAGCTCTAATCCCTTTCTTACGTAAATATTCATAAATTGTTCTTTCCATTTTTTGCTGTCGCTTCAGATCCCGAGAACCACTGGTAAGAACGCTGGAGACAGTCATTAAACTACGGTTGTGACTAAAACCATCGGCTAATTCGATGAGTGGCATGCGATTTTGAGGTGCACCAGATAAAACTAAAATATGGGGTCGCCAATTTTTGGGATCTTCCTGTTCTTCGATTTGAAAGATTCCTTGGCTAATTAACGCCATCCACATCCCACGACGGACATCACCCCAAGTAGTTTCTAATTCACGGCGCTGTAGCCAAATATAAATGCCTGAGACGATAATTGCAGCACATAAAGTAGCAAAGGCATTAATCAAAAACATTACCCATAAACAGCCGATTGCTCCCAAAAGAGACAGAGACCAATGTACTCGAAAGCTAGGGCGAAAAGAAGGACTTTGTAAGAACCCCTCGATGCCAGCAGAGACGTTCAATACTAAATAAGTAGTTAAAAAGAACATTGAGAGAATCGGCGCAATTAAATTCAAATCACCGACCCCTACCGCCGCAATTGCGATCGCCAGACTAACTAAAGTACCATTGCGGGGTTCATCATTCGCTCCATGTCCTCTCCCTAACCAACTAAACATAGGCGGTAATACCCCATCCCTAGCAAGGGCTTGCAATACCCTCGGTGCGCCGAGAATGCTGCCAATAGCACTGCTCAAAGTGGCACCCCATACTCCTAGCAGCATGGTAAATCCCAAACCCCTAAAAGCAGTTTCCTGCATCACAAAAACATCTGGATCAATTAGGCTAGCCGAATCAGCCCGCATTGCCATGAAAATCGGTAAAATCATGTAGATCAAGTATCCTGTCCCCACTGCTGCCAAAGTTCCCGTAGGTAAAGACTTAATCGGATCTTTTAAATCTCCCGACATATTAACCCCCGCCATAATTCCCGTTACCGCAGGGAAAAATACGGCAAACACTGTCCAGAAAGGAAGTGCCGTCTCTGGAGGTGCTGATAGCCACTGAGGTTCCACCCCAGGAAGAGGAGTACCAAAAATAAATGCTAGTAAAGAAATGGCGATCGCTGCCATAATGAAATACTGTGCTTTAATCGCTAATTCGGCAGAAGTAATGGCTAAAATACCGACCAAAATCGTAATAATTAACGCCACATAGGTTTGATTTAGACCCCAACTCTGGAGATTAAAGCTTGAACCAAAAATACTAATTTTGGCATTGACGACACTTTCAGCAAAACCAATGGTGTAAAGAGCTACTGATACTGCTTGGGCAAAATAGAGGGAAATGCCAACTGCCCCACCTGTTTCAATACCTAGAGAGCGACTAATCATATAGTATGCACCCCCTGCCCTGACTACTTTATCTGTGGCGATCGCACATACCGAAAGGGCAGTGAGGAAAGTGATGGCAGTGGAGATCGTAACAATAGCTAGAGTACCGATTAAACCTGCATTCCCGACTACCCAGCCGAAACGCAAGTACATGATTACCCCTAAGATAGTCAATATCGAAGGAGTAAAAACACCGCCAAATGTACCTAACCCCGTAGCCTGGGCTGCGGAATTAGAATCAGTAGGCAATGGATTTGTACCAGAAGATGATTTCACTTTTACTATAGATACTCAGAAATTAGGGCTTGCTTATTATTACAGATCAAAAACTAAGGTGGTAATTACGACATCAGTTTTGATTAGGATGAAAGATTTAAAAAATCGGTGATAATATAATAGTTTGCAGTTTAAATATATCAAGACAATCAAATACTAGACCAACTATGACTTTGACTCAACAGCGCAAGCAAGAATTAATGGCGGAATATCAAGTTCATGAAACCGACACTGGTTCTGCTGATTTACAAATTGCCGTTCTCACCGAAAGAATTAACCAGCTAACTACCCACTTAAAAGCTAACAAAAAAGACCACTCTTCTCGCAGAGGTCTGTTGAAAATGATTGGTCGTCGTAAAGGTCTTCTATCTTATATCCAAAAAGAAGATTTTGAACGCTATCAAAAATTGATTGCCCGTCTTGGCATTCGCCGTTAATCATTAGATATTATGCCATCAGATCCTAAACGGGGTCGTCTACCATTTGAACCCCGTAATAACAATAAGAAAAAGTCGGAAAAAACTCCTGCTGCGAAATCTCCTGCGATCGCAAAAAAGAAACCTAAGTCAACGTCGAGAAACTCCCGTCAAAACTCCAATCTATCAGCAATTCCTGATGAGGTAAGCAAGCGGATGGGGCGACGAATGGCAGTGTTTTGTGGTATTCCCTCAGCTTTGGGCATGTCATCTTTTTTTGTGTTTTACTGGCTAAGAATCAAAGAAGTTGTAGACTTGCCTCCTTATGCTGCTTTCGCCTTTTCCTTGGGCTGTTTAGGTCTGGGAGTTGTCGGGTTGAGCTATGGTCTTTTTTCTACTTCCTGGGATGAAGATCGCCCTGGCGGTATTTGGGGAATAGCAGAATTAAAGCTTAATTTAGGAAGAACTAGGGATGCTTGGAAGGCATCGAAAGAAGCTAAAGCTGATTAAAACGGGTTCTTTATTGCTAGGTAGTTTTTTGGTAATGTTGTGGTCATAATATCTTCAAGTTCAAACTTGAGCGCAGCATACCAATGGCTAGCTGTAACAAAAATTTAATTTAGCTAAATTATTTTAGCTAAAAGGCGATCGCATTTTTTCTCAATTCTAAATATTTAAACTTAACTACAATTTTGGGAATTATGGGGAATGCGTGCCCCTGAGTTGTTAGTTCGGTAAGCTGTTAATATAATTCCGCCATCTTTAGTAACTTTAATTCCTCTAGCTGGTTGTATTTCACCTTGACTGGTTTCGATGGGTTGAGGAATGGTAGATGTTGAGTTTGTATCGCCATTGATTGAAATATTTTGAGAATCTAAGGGTAAACTTGGATCATTTGGAATACCGCCTTTTCCTCGGATCGTAAAACTACTTTGTGTTGTAGTAGTTTGTCTGTTTGCTTTACAAACTTGTTCTGAAGTTTGCTCTGACATAACTACTGGAGGTGTATTTTGCAAATCTACAGCGGCAAATTGAGAAGATTCATCAAAAGGGGTTTGTTCGCTAGCAGCAGATATATCATTAGTTCCATTACCTGAAACTGCTGGTCTGATTGCCATTCCCAAAATTGCGTTGGTGGAAATATTTATACTACCTCCACTTCCGAGTTCAGCCTGAGCAATAATATCATTACCATCATTAGGAATTGAGGAGGGGAAAGCAATTATAAATCCAGCATCTATATTTATGTTGCCACCAGTAGCTTCTTCAAAAGCACCTACTGTTATATTGCTATTATTGTCTAATGTTAAATTATTTGCTACCTGAATATCAACATTACCGCCTAGCCCAAATGTAGTAGTAG
>CALLPS010000150.1 GCA_938015355.1 uncultured Pleurocapsa sp. | reverse complement strand
TTGTAGTAGCTGGTTACGGTAGAGTCGGGCGAGTAATAGTTAGAGTATTGCGCGCCCATGGTTATCCCGTGTTAGTAATTGAAAATAGTGAGGCTGCGGTGAGAAGTTTACGCCAGGAAAAAATTCCTTATATTTTTGGGGATGCCGATGCCGAATTAGTCTTAGAAAAAGCTCATTTAGATCGGGCTAAAGCGATCGCCATTGCCCTGCCTGATCCTTCCAGCACGCGCATTTTGCTGCAACAAGCAATTAGTTTTGCCCCAAAAATAGATATTGTCGCCCGTTCTCATAGCGATCGCGAAATTGATATTTTGACTAAATTAGGTGCAGATGAAGTAGTACAGCCAGAATTTGAAGCAGCCTTAGAAATGGGTAGACAAATCCTCAGTACTTTAGGGGAAGATCAAGAACAAGTAAGTTTAGCATTACAAGAGATTCGGACAGATCGCTATCTTAGTATTCGAGACTCTGCTAAAAAGACAGACAATTGAAATGATAAAAACTTATTAGCTTACTCCAAATCATAATTATTGAAAACTAGTCTAGGTTAAAGTTAGTAATAGACTTCTTGCATGAATCATAAGAAATTAGCTTACCAAGAGGTAAAAAGGGAAATAATTCTCACAAGCAAAAGTGCGGCATCTTAAACGGAGAGGAAGAGAACAATGCTAGAAATTCTAGAAATCAAAAAACACTTATTAGCAGGGGAAATCGAATCAGCTTTGCTAATAGTTGAAGAATTGGAAGAAATGGGAAGACAAAGCGAAATTAGAAACTTAGAGTCATTTTTAGTAATTTTATTAATTCATTTAATTAAGATTCAAGTAGAAAAACGATCAACTCACTCTTGGAAATCATCGATAATTAATAGTCTTCTCTCTATTCAAAAACGCAATAAACTAGGAAAAAAAGCTCATTATATATATTTTCAAAACTGGCAAGAATATCTAGAAGACAACTTTACTACTGCTCTTGTTAGTGCTAGCCAAGAGGTCTTTGGTGGTATCGACTATACAGAATTAAAGACTATGTGCGATCGCGTTTGTTTATTTGATTTTGCCAATAGTTTATTAGAATTAACTTACTCCAACAATCAAGAGGGATTAGTTACTGGAATTGAAAACAAGCTAAAAGAGTTTTGTACTTAACTTTATTTATTTATTTATTTATTTATACGATTCTGCGAACTTAAGGTAAAAAGTAATAAATATTATTTGAAAAATATCAAAGAAAATCTTAAAGAATATAAAGTTATATTTGACAGATTAATATTATTAGGTAAATCTCGTCTAAGTAGGTCTTCCTCTTGGTATCAATAAAAATTGATTGTAGTTGAGATTTCACCTTTACTTTTGGGAACTCTAAAATTATCTCACATTTTATTGTTTCATTATCAATACAAGACTATATTTGTTTCGTGATGATATATAAATATAATTATTTTAATCATGTCAAATCAGACTAATACTAGAGTGAATAAAGTTATTAATTTACTCTTAAAATGGCTAGAAACTAGAATTTCTAATAAAGGTCTAGGATGGTTAAATCAAAAAACGGCAGAGATTAGCAATGGTGCTTTAGACAAAATTCTTTTTACTTCCTATAGTGCTGTCCCTCGTTATCTGGGAAAAGAAAAACTAGATTTATCCTCAGAAGAATTAGAGGCAGCAACAGCATTAGTCACGGGATGGAATCCGATTAATTGGACATTAGATCAGGTTGGTCGCACGACACTACTGTTATCTTTTTCTTCGACAGATGTAGCTAAATATGTTGCGACTTTAGACAAAATTATGGCAGTGGCAGATGTGGGAGAAGCGATCGCATTTTATCAAAGTTTACCCCTCTTACCCCATCCTGAAAAATTTCAATTACGGGCAGCCGAAGGAATTAGAACGAACATGACTTCAGTGTTTAATGCGGTAGCTCATTATAATCCTTATCCTGCTATATATTTAGATGATTTAGCCTGGAATCAGATGGTACTAAAAGCATTATTTGTTGCTAGTCCATTACATCTTATCTACGGTTTAGAAAGTCGTAATAATCAGCAATTATCTCAGATGCTAATTGATTATGCCCAAGAAAGATTAGCAGCTAATAGAACAGTGAGTCCTGAATTATGGGAATTGGTAATGCCTTTTCAACCTAAAATTGTCTCGGAGTTAAAAGAAGATTACAAATTATGGCGTTGATAAATTAAGGACGGAAAACTCTTTGCTATTCCAAATCGGAAATCATGCTCAGACATTCGATTCGATTATTAATTCACTATCTCAAGTTTTGGGATGTCCCTGTTCCTTATGTAGAAAACAATTTTCTTCCTTAGCGATCGCTTTTTCTTTTTCATACCTTCGTTTACCAACGTCCTCGTATTATTGATATAACTCCATTACCTGCTCAATTCTCATCCGAGATTGAACATTTAAGTCTAATTTAGAAGTATGTCCCAAATTAAAATGTTGTGCTGCGGCACACCCAATCATCGCCGCATTATCAGTACAGAATTGTAAAGGCGGAAAATATACTTTCAGATTATGTTGATCTGCTGCTGACTGTAAATACTTTCTTAAACCGCTATTAGCAGCTACCCCACCACCGATAGTAATCGTATCCAAATCATGATCCAAAGCGCATTTAACACTACGTTTAGTTAACACCTTGGCTACGGTGTGCTGAAAGCTAGCCGCCACATCAGCAATGGGAAGATCACCTTCAGCTTTCAGTTTCTCCACCAATCGCAAAACCGCTGTTTTCATACCACTAAAACTATAATCGTAAGGATGGTAGCCCCTCCCTTCAGGTAAAGAAATTCTGCCTTCTGGTAAGGGAAATGCTTTCGGGTTGCCCGATTGCGCCAGGCGATCGATCACTGGCCCTCCTGGATAGCCTAAATCCAATAACCGTGATACCTTATCAAAGGCTTCTCCTGCGGCATCATCTCTCGTGGAGCCTAAGAGTTGATACTCTCCGTAATCTTTAACGTGAATACTGCTGGTATGTCCCCCAGAAACCAGCAAACATAAAAATGGCGGCTCCAATTCTGGTTGAGTTAAGTAAGAAGCATAAATATGCCCCTCTAGATGGTGTACCCCCAAAAATGGCTTGCTATGAATCATCGCTAGGGTTTTTGCCGCTGCCATCCCCACTAGTAAAGCCCCGACTAAACCAGGAGTACAGGTCGCTGCGATCGCATCAATATCTTGCCAGGTTAAACCACTTTCTAACAAGGCTTGACTAATGCAAGGATTGATAATTTCTAGATGTTGACGAGAAGCTAATTCTGGTACAACACCACCATAGGTTTTGTGTAGTTCAATCTGAGAAGAAACAATACTACTCAAAACTTGACGATTCTTTACGATTGCTACCGCAGTTTCGTCACAACTTGTTTCGATCGCTAAAATTGTTGCCATCCTTTGATAAATTTATCTATGAGTTAGCGTTTAAGAGTTATCTTGGCGCTTTTGTACAAACACAATTATTATCTGTCACAAAAGGAAACATATTCATGAGAAGGTTGTTTGCTTTAATATTAGTATTTACGCTCTGGTTTGGTTTTGCACCCACGGCGAATGCTGATGATGTAGCGGGTTTAACTCCCTGTGGAGAGAATTCAGCTTACATCCAAAAAGCTAAAAATTTCCGTAACACAACTGACGATCCTAATTCTGGGCAACTGAGAGCAGAGCGTTATTCCGAGGCGCTTTGTGGTCCTGAAGGGTATCCCCATCTAATCGTAGATGGTCGCTGGTCACACATGGGGGATTTCTTTATCCCCAGCATCATGTTTTTATACATCACTGGCTGGATTGGCTGGGCTGGTCGCTCTTACTTAATTGCGATTAGAGGCGAGAAAAATGCAGAAATGCAAGAGGTCGTAATTAACGTACCTTTGGCTATTGGCAAAATGCTAGCTGCTTCTACTTGGCCTTTATTGGCGTTTGGTGAATTCACTAGTGGCAAAATGCTGGTAGACAAATCGGAAATTACCGTTTCCCCGCGCTAAATCAAATTGTTTATTATCCAATGGAGGATACCATGGGAGACTTACAAAAGTTTCTTTCCACTGCCCCAGTTTTGATCATGGCGCTGCTAACTTTTACAGCAGGGCTTTTGATCGAATTTAATCGTTTTTATCCAGATTTACTGTTTCACCCCCTTAGTTAGTTAAAATTAAATCAACTTCAATTAAGGTTTCTTAAACTTAAAAACATGTTTATCTGCCAGCAAGACTGCTGGGAGTTTACATCTCGTATGCTGCGATTAATTTGGTTGTTAATCGCAGTTTTTCATGAGCGATCGCTATTCAGGTTAGAAATCATTAGAAATCAATTGAGAAATATGCGTAAATTGACGTTGTGATTTAAAATCTTAAATAAAATAGATAAATATAAAGTTTTATTAAGAGGGGATTAATACATGTACATCGTGCAAATTGCCTCCGAATGCGCTCCAGTGATTAAAGCGGGCGGTTTGGGAGATGTAGTTTATGGATTGAGCAGAGAATTAGCCGAGCGTGAACATTGCGTCGAACTGATTCTGCCTATGTACGACTGCATGAGATACGATCATATCTGGGGATTGCACGATGCCTATCTCGATTTAGGAGTCCCTTGGTACGGAGGAGAGATCAAGTGCGATGTCTTTTGCGGTTGGGTGCATGGCAGAGTTTGTTTCTTTATTCAGCCCAAAAGCCAAGACCAGTTTTTTAATCGGGGCTATGTCTATGGTGGTCATGATGATCCGATGCGATTCGCTTTCTTTAGTAAAGCCGCAATGGAGTTTTTACTTAAAAGCAATAAGCGTCCCGATATTATCCATTGTCATGACTGGCAAACAGGCTTAGTTCCTGTAATGCTCTACGAGATGTACCAGTACTATGGCATGGAGCGTCAGCGAGTTTGCTATACAATTCACAACTTTAGGCATCAAGGTAGTTGTGGTAATGAAGTTTTGGAGGCGACTGGTTTAAACCGACCAGAATATTATTTCGATTATTCTCGTCTGCAAGATAATTTCAATCCCTTTGCTCTTAACATGATGAAGGGAGGAATTGTATATTCTAACTACGTTAATACCGTTTCTCCTCACCATGCCTGGGAAGCTCGATTCACTGACGTTGGTTATGGCTTAGGTCATACTCTGGAAATCCATCAAGAAAAGTTTAGTGGCATTCTTAACGGCGTTGATTATAACTTTTGGGCTCCAGACACAGATAAACTGATTCCTTTCAACTACGACATCAATAAACTCGAAGAGAAAGCCAAAAACAAGCAAGCTTTGCGCTCAAGATTGCTACTGCATGATTCTGATAAGCCGATCATTGCCTATATCGGTCGTTTAGATGACCAAAAGGGAGTACATCTGGTTCATCATGCCATTTACTATGCACTTCAGCATAATGCTCAATTTGTGATGTTAGGTTCAGGTACTTCCCCTGAGGTTAACAACAAATTCCTCCATGAAAAATATTTCCTCAATGACAATCCTGACGTACATTTAGAGGTTGGCTTTAATGAGGAGCTAGCTCACTTAATTTATGCAGGGGCAGACATGATGGTTGTCCCCAGTAACTTTGAACCCTGTGGCTTAACCCAACTAATTAGTCTTAAATATGGCACAGTACCGATTGTGCGAGGAGTAGGGGGTTTACTGAGTACTGTATTTGACCGTGACTACGATCCCGATCATGCTCTAGAAAAGCGCAATGGCTATGTATTCTATCAAATGGATAATACTGCTTTAGAGTCGGCTATGGCAAGGGCGATCGGACTATATTATGAATATCCCAAAGAATTTGAGCAATTAGTCCAGCAAGACATGGAATATGACTATTCATGGAAGAGTGCCGGGACACAATA
>CALLPS010000149.1 GCA_938015355.1 uncultured Pleurocapsa sp. | reverse complement strand
ACCTAAAGTCTGGTTATTACCACCAAAGTTTTTTTGTTGATAACTGGCAGTACCAAACAAGCCACTATCAGAACTAAAACCAGCCCCCGCAGCGATGGAGCCACTACTACCTTCTACAATATCAATGTTAACGATTACCTTGCTAGGATCTGTCCCAGGACTAAAAGAAAATCGAGCATCATCAAAAATACCCAATCCAAACACTCGCTGTAAATCTCTTTGGGCAGTATCGCGTTTAAAGACATCTCCCGGAGCTAATTCAACTTCTCGCTTGACAATGAATTCACGAGTTTTGCCTTCAACGGGCTCATCTTCTTCATCAAAGTATCTCACCTGAATATCTTCAATGATTCCTTCGGCAACGACTAACGTAACTTCTCCTTCTGGGCTAACTTGAGGCGAGCCTACAACCTGTGCTAGTTCATAACCATTTTCGCTATACCATTCATTGACTTTGATAATGCCCTGTTGTAGTTTTCGTAAATTAAGAATTTGACCATAACCTTCACCAAAAAATTCTTTGACTTTTTTTGGTGGGAGCACTTGACTGGCATCTCTTTCGGGAACAGTGATTACCGCCACATTATTCAAAATGGGGTTGGACTCCACCATAAAGGTAATTCTAACCCCAAGGGTTGTATCTCCTGGACTGACTTCAACGTTTTGGAAGAATCCTGAGGCATAGATAGCGTTGACATCTTCTTGGAGTTGAGTCCTAGTAGTAGTTCTTCCAGGTTCGGTGCTGATTGTGGCATAAACAATGTCCTTGAGTTCTTCACTTACCCCTTCGACAACTACCTCTGCAACCAAAACTCGCGGCTCTTTAGATGACTGGGGCGGATTTTCTTGATTTTCTGATGGTGGGGTTGTGTTTTCCTCTGGAGTAGCTTCTGGATTGGGGGGGGTAAATTGAGGTAATTCTACGTCGGGAGCGACCTCTGCATCAGCATCACCTGGGGATGGTAATTCAGGAGGGGAATTAGGATTTTGAGCTATTTTGGTAGGCTTGATGTCTTGGAGTAAAGCGGCTCCATTGGTCACTATCACTTTGTTTGAACTCTGAGAAAAACGGTCATTTTCTGCTCTGCTCGGTAGAGCTATGTTCAATGTAAAAACTGTTGCTAGGACTGTAAGTAAGGTTGGAGATAAACGCACTTTTTTCGATTCTGTTAACACTTCCACATACCAGATAGAGAATTCTGTAGGTCGATAATTTTCACCAACGGTCAGACAAGCCCCGTCTTTTTAAGGCAGGGAACCTGAGCGAGAAAGTGAAGCTTTATGGTTAAGCCGCACCAAGAACTCGCCACCTCTAATTGAGGTGATGACGATTATCCAGCCCAATAGTTGACTAACTTAACTCATAACTAATTAATTTGAGCTAATTTTTAGCAAAACTGTTTAAGATCAAACAGTGATTTAATCACTGTTAATAGTTGATCAGCAAGCTATTAGGAAAATATGACTTCTGATCTCACTTGATGTTCCCAATTTTATTAATTTAGATATGCCTACATCAGATTGCAGCATTAAGGTTAAATAGTTGATAAAGTTGCTAAAAACAATTTAAAAATAATTTATTTAGAAGTTGATACTAGTACTTATTGTTCTAAGTTTCTAACTGCGCCAAGACTCGCTGTTGAACTTCTTGATATGCCGATTCTACTTCCCCTAAATCTTTGCGAAAACGATCTTTATCCATAACTCTAGATTTGGGATCAGATTGATCTTGATCCCAAAGACGACAGGTATCTGGGCTAATTTCATCGGCTAAGAGTAAATTTTGCTGGGCATCAATACCAAATTCGAGTTTAAAGTCCACCAGAGTGATCTTGCATTTGTCAAAAAAACTTTGGAGATTTTGGTTGATTTTGCGCGCTATATCTTCAATTTCTGCCAATCTTTGCGGTGTTACTAAGTCTAACAAAAATATGCGATCGCGGGTCAGTAAGGGGTCTCCTAGTTCATCACTTTTGAAATAGTACTCCACTAAAGGAGTAGATAATATCTGTCCTTCTTCTAGCCCTGTCTGACGACAAAGACTTCCTGCGGCAATATTCCTCACTACTACTTCAATGGGCACAATAGTGACGGCCTTGACTCTCATTTGATTAGGTTGCGGACAATCTATATAGTGAGTCGGAATATCCTTTGATTCGAGCCATTTAAACAAAGCAGCAGTAATCTGACAGTTGATTTCTCCTTTGCCTTTAATTTGACCCCGCTTTTGGGCATTAAATGCCGTCGCATCGTCTTTATAAACCGTTAGTAGTATACTTGAGTCTGCGGTACTATAAAGAATTTTTGCCTTGCCTTCGTAAAGTTTTTCTGTCTGTGACATTATATTTAATATGGGGCTTGTCTGACTTTTGGTTAAGAAAAGGTTAACAAAACCTATTTATCTTGTTAATATTTAAAATAAAACCCTGTTTATAGTAGCGTCATCCCGTAGGATTTGTGCGCATCTCTTAATTAAAAAATAAATGTAAATAAATATAAACTTATGCCCCGAGTAGTAACAAAATTGTTACTAATTGGCTTAGTGAGCACCCACAAACTATGACAAACAACAATAAAAATAATTTTCTTTATCCACGACACCCTTATCACGGTCAAGTTAAGCCAGAAAACCTAGTTTTTAACTCTAATTTGCAGGAATTCGCCCAAAAAATCAACTATATCTGTAATCTAGAAACTGGGGGGAAACTTCCTCCAGATGAGGCATATCAGCAAATCAAATCCCTCTGGAAAGACCTCAAAAAAAGTAAAAAAGAGTTGGGTATTGGACGTAAAGCAAGATAATTCTCAAACGACACTCTCAAACGACACTGGATAAGTGTGCCAATTTTCCCAGATCTATTTTTCAATTCAGATTAACGGCTGCTATAACTAATAGGACTGTAAACTATGGCTCCCTATGTCTCGCTCCAAAGCCCTGCAATCCTATATCTTGATCCGCTTGCTTCTTGCTCCCTTGATGTTGCTCACTATTGCCACCGTTGTCTTCTTGTTATTGCGGGCAACTCCTGGTGATCCTGCCGATGCCATTTTGGGTACCCGTGCCCCAGAAGCCGCCAAAGCCGCATTGCGATCGCAGTTGGGTTTAACCGACCCTTTATGGCAGCAATACTTTGACTATCTAAAAGATCTGTTTCGTTTTGACTTGGGGAGTTCTCTTTCCAGTCGTGGTTTGTCAGTTTGGTCGGTGATTAAAGAATATTTTCCAGCTACGGTTGAGCTTTCTTTTTGCAGCATGATGGTGGCAGTGATTGTTGGGGTGCTGACAGGAATGATTTCCGCTTCTTCCTCTAACAAATTTATCGATACTGGAGGAAGACTATTTGGCATTATTACTTACTCTCTACCCTTGTTTTGGGTAGGAATGGTGTTGCAGTTAATCTTTGCCGTTAACTTAGGCTGGTTTCCCTTAGGGACGCGTTTTCCCGTTAGTGCCCCTACGCCCCCAGATGTTACAAAACTATACATAATTGATAGCTTGCTGGCAGGGGACATGGGAATGTTGCTTAATTCTTTGCATTACTTGGCACTACCTAGCTTGACTTTAGGATTGCTTCTCAGCGGCATCTTTGAAAGGATTGTGCGTGTTAATCTCAAACAGACTCTCCAAGCTGATTATGTTGAAGCGGCTAGAGCGAGGGGAATTCCTGAAAGAACGATTTTAGTTAACCATGCAATGAAAAATGCCTTGATTCCTGTAATTACGGTCTTAGGTTTAACTTTTGCTGCTTTACTAGGAGGGGCTGTTTTAACCGAAGTAACCTTTTCCTGGCCAGGTTTAGGAAATAGACTATATGAGGCGATATCCCTGCGAGATTACCCAACTGTTCAAGGAATCATGGTTTTCTTTGGCATTGTTGTGGTGATTGCCAGTATTGCGATCGATATTATTAATGCCTATATTGACCCCAGGATTAGGTATTAGGGTTTGAAAGTGCAGTGGTAGTATGGCAGCATTATTTGATGCTAGGAATACATCTGACTTCCATAGAGGTAGTCTCAAAAAACTGATGTTATAAAGTAGACAGTCTGGGAAAATTAAACATTTATCATTATTGATTATTATCTATGTCAACTATTGAGCAAATCAAGCCTGCGGGTAAAGCGGATGTAATTATTTACGTACCCTATTATTCTAAAAATAAACATAGTTGGTTACCTCATGCGATCGCTTTATACCGTGAAGCATCTTTGGAAGGGGAGAGACAAATTGAGGGAGGAGAAAGTATCCCCTTTGTAGCAAGTTGGTATGTATCTAAATTACCATCGGAGTTAACTCGTTGTCGTTTACAATTTGGTGGACAAGCGGAATTAAGCTATGAAGTAACTTTGTCTAACTCAGAGTTTATTGATTACCTAATTGATGTCATTATGAATTTTAAGCGTTCAAAAACAACAGACTTTCCTCGAAGTTTTTATCGGAAACTGTTGCGCTTTGAATAAAATCAAATAAACAACATCAAAAATAAGGGGTGCGGGAGTGGCTATATCTGCTAAACGTCTTCTCATAGCTTCAACGGAAGCTTACTGCGGGAAATCAGCAACAATTCTTGGACTGGGCTATTTGGCTCAATCAAAAGAAATATCAATTGGTTACGGTCAACCTTTAGCAAGTGATTTTAAAGAAAACCCTGGAGATCCAGCCGCAGCAGAAGATACCGAATTTTTAGCGAGTACTTTGGGACTATCTTCCAGCCAAGCCAAGTCACCGTTGCTATCTCTAAACCGCAATCTAATTAGTCAGCGGTTGCAGGGAAATGATCGCCAAGATTATAGTTCTGCTGTGCAGGAATATGCTAATCAGATTAGCGGGGATTTAATTTTTTTAGAAGGGCCAAGTAATCTTTGGGAAGGTAGTATCTTTAATCTTTCTGTCCCAGAAATTGCAGAATCAGTGAATGCTTCAATTTTGTTAGTCGCACACTATCATCCTCACCTTTTAGTGGGGAGCCTATTGACAGCAAAGAAATTTCTGGGAGATCGCCTTTTAGGAATAGTAATTAATGACATTCCTCCAGAAGAATTAACTATTGCCTCCTCAACAATTAAACTTTATTTAGAAAATCAAGATATTCCTGTTTTAGGGATGATACCTAAAGATCGCATTCTCAATAGCATTAGCGTTAAAGAGATCGCTAACAGACTTAATGCGGAAGTATTGTGTTGTGCAGAGCATTTAGATTGGATGATAGAAAGTCTCAGTATTGGCGCAATGAACGTCAATTCCGCTTTGGGGTATTTCCGTCAACGAGAGAATATGGCGGTAGTTACAGGAGGAGATCGCACTGAGTTACAAATGGCAGCCCTTGAAACTTCTACTCATTGTCTAATTCTTACTGGTCGTATTCCTCCCAAAGCATTAATTATTGAGCGAGCCGAAAGCTTAGATATTCCTGTATTGTCAGTAGATACCGATACTTTGACTACGGTAGAAGTTGTGGATAATGCTTTTGGTAAAGTTCCCCTCCATGAAGTCATCAAGGTAAAGCAAATCCAACGGTTAATGGAACAGCATTTTGATATTGACCGATTACTTCGGCATCTTGGCTTGGAAGTGGCAAAATCTGCTTAGTTTTAGATTATCTTTTATGACTGAAAAAGTTGAGAAAAATCATGCCTAATCCACATTAGGCGTATTTTATTATATTTAATTTAGATAATTTAGATTAATTTAGATTAATTTTAAATGCTAGATTTTAGTTCAAGTCCAATCCTGTTTTTCTCCCGAAGGAGTTCGTCGATATACAGTACCTAATGCATGAATAGAACGGGTTTTCTTATATAGTTCCTCTTCTGTTAGCTGCCAGGTATCTAAAGCTACTGTTAAATCTTTTTGAATATCTCGCGCCCCAGGAAAGTTACGATAGCGAATGATCAGACGGGCTAATTCAACTAATTCGCGATCGCCTGGATCAGACTGCACCTGTAACAGGTTATCTATGGTCAGGCGATCTTTCTTATTCTGGGGATGCTTTTGATCTACGTTTTCATTGCTCATAAAGGTTAAATCTGCATCGGCTTGACTCGCCATCAGTTTTAATGGTGTTTAGCAATTGCTAATTATTTATTGACGATGCTTGCTACTGGAGAGAAGAGGTAGTGGTTTACGAGACTCCCCTGGAGGGAGATAATATTTTACGGGTTCAGTGGCAATGACGGTCGATTTTTTGTCTCCCTGTCGCCACCGCATGACGATGCCTAATAAAGCAATCAACAAACCGATGGATAATAGGCTCCCCCGTCCACCAAGTCCACCGATCAGAGCATCGGTTGCTCCTAAAATAAGAATAAAGCCAGAGACAGGTTCTTTGCGATACACTGACCTCAAAAATCTTGCGAATAAAGGATTCACTTTTTTTTGCTTAGGTAAATGAAACTGCTATGTTTAACAAGTTATCTCACAAGTGAGCATATTTGTCAGATTATTATAATCTTTCTCTGGTTTGATCGGCTATGGTAGTCTAATCTCAAAATGTAGATTTAGTTTTTAAAGGTGAAAGAATCCCCTCAATTTAATTAAGTAACTAATTAGGTAAAGTCTCATCAAACAAAAGCTTTGACTCTTCAACTCGTGACTCAAGTTCATTGATCTGTTGCTCTGGGATAACATCAGCAGCAAAGGAAGCAGTTTCCAGTAAT
>CALLPS010000148.1 GCA_938015355.1 uncultured Pleurocapsa sp. | reverse complement strand
TTTCAACAATCTTTGACAAGGATTCCTGCGCGTCTCGCGCCAGGAGGAATTGTCACCAGGGATTAAGCAACACATAAACCGTTACTCCTTCTTAATAATTTGGTTTTTGAAACGGAAAACTGACCCAATCTTTTCCAGTTAACGTCATATATACTCACTACTTTATTTGGTTTTGAATACCCTCCTATATACCCTTTGACTGTTTTCTTTCCCTTAATAGCTGTTACTAAGTCACCACTACGAAAACCAAACGGTGTAACAGTTCCACCTTTACGTTTCCTAATTCCACCTTTACTTGGGTTCTCAAAATGCAACTGTCTACGATACAGTTGAGGACGAGCTATTACTTTGAATGGCGCATCAGTCAGTTCGATCGAACCAACCCAATGATGACCATGACTATTGGCAGTATGAAAAGCTTTATACTGAACGAACCTACTGGCAGCTAAAGCAATTCCATCATTGGCATGAGTAGTTACATCTTGAACTGATTTATCATCTTTGTTTTTTCCTAAACCCAGATGCTTTCTCAAGATGCTGGTTTTCCAGCCTTCTAGGGTACTCGTCTTTGCAATGTTAGAAAGCTGCTTGAGCATCCATTTTTGACTGACCATCACAGGGCTGAAGCCTTTGTTAGCTCTAGCTTTTACATACTCGTAAACTATTTCGGTAACAGGAAAAAGTTTGACTAACTCTTTGACTATTCTTTGCTCGATCTGACGATTAGCTCGAATGCTTGGAGGTAATGAATTGCCTCGGCGATTATCGAACCTTTTTTGCCGATGCGCTCTTTTGGCGAAAGGAATATTGCGATTAATACGTCTACCGCGTCTTGCTCGACGCAGTATTTTCTGTGCTTGCTTACGAGCGATTACTCGCTTGAATGGCAGGATAACATGAGCGATAAATAATACTGCTTTTTTGCTGACTGCTGCTACTCCGCTGAATAGTTTTCCTGGATCGATTCCTATGATTATTTCTTGAGTTTCAGTACCACTGGGTTTTTGCAATAGCTGAACACAGAAGATATTTAGATCGTTCCATACTGGTTTAGCCTTGCCACAAGCAATCCACTTTCTGGCTCTTGCCGAAGTTGTAGGCATTAGCACATCACCTTCGGGTGATAAAACTGGTACTCGTATCGTTGGTTGTTTTTGCATTAGGTATAACCCTATATAAGTTGTGTGTCCCTTCCAGCATCTAGACAAAGATGTCCTTTCTCACAGCAGCTACTCCCAGTAACTTTACAAATAAATCAGTCGAGGGAAGTGACTGATGGTGTGTGCCATGCCTAGACTCGTTGCTGTAGTGCAATTCTTAGTTGCTAACTGGGTTTAGCAAGCCTGCGCTTTCAGCGACAGGTAATTGACTTCCAGAATTGATTTAAACCCCATCAAGATTGAAAACAATAGTTTGCTTTTGAAAAATATTTATTACTCATTACTCATTCACTCATTACTCCTTACTCATTACTCATTACCCCTTAATTCAATACCTCTTCCAGTTGATGTTGTTGCCATAAAGATTGATATAAACCCGTTTCCTGTACCAGAGTTTCATGGGTGCCCTGTTGGACAATTTTCCCCTGATCCATGACTAAAATGCGATCGCAACTAGCAGCAGCAGACAGTTGATGGGAAATGAAAATGACGGTTTTTTGTTCGTTGCTGTCGGATAAACTATTTAAGATTCTAGTAGCAGTTTCGTTATCAACACTAGAAAGAGCATCATCTAAGATCAGGACTTTTGCTTCCACTAATAAAGCCCTTGCCAGAGAAGTACGCTGTCTTTGTCCCCCAGAAAGAGTAATTCCTCGCTCTCCCACTAAAGTTTCATATTCTTGGGGGAAATTAAGGATTTCTGGATGAATTTGGGCTTGTTTTGCTGCTTGAATTACTTCGTCAGTTTCGATCAAAGGTTCCCCATAGCGGATATTATTCTTGATCGTCGTACTAAACAAAAAGCTGTCTTGAGGGACATATGCGATCGCTTTTCTGAGGGTAGCAACGTCCAATTTGGTAACATCACAACCATCGAGGAATAGTGCCCCCGCTTCGATATTCAATAGGCGAGGAATAGCATTAGCCAGGGTAGATTTCCCTGAGCCAATTGAGCCGACAATTGCCAAGGTTTCCCCTGTTTTAACCGTAAAGTTAAGATCGTATAATGCAGGAGTATTAGTCCCTGGATAAGTATAGGTCAGATTCCTCGCGGTGATTTCGCCTTGAATATCCCCTAAGGGTAGGATGATCGCATTAGCATTGTTTTTGATTTTAGGCTCTGCTTGAGTAATAGATTCCACCCGATCTATACTGACTTCCCCTTGTTGATAGGTGGTGATCGTAAACCCGAGTAAGGCAGTGGGGAAAACTAATCTTTCCACAAATAAAACTAAAGCAATAAAGTCCCCAATGGTAATTAAATTATCAGCGATCGCACCTGTTCCCTGCCATAAGAGAATTAATAAACTAATATAAGAAATTCCTTCAATAACGGGAAACAGAAAATTCCTGGTTCTCGCTAACTTAAGATTTGCATCTAACAATTGCTGATTTTTTTGCCTAAATGCCTCTCTTTCCTGGTTTTCTTGGGCATAAATCCGAATTAGAGCCATACCTGACATATCCTCTTGGATTAGCTCACTCAACTCAGACAGTTTTACTTGAACTTCTTCTTGATAACGTCGTAGTTTGCCACTAAATAACTGCACCGTGATTAACATTACGGGATATACGGAGATCGCCAACAGAGTCAACCGCACATTAATCTTCAGCATTACGGGCAGGGTAAAAGTATAGGCAAAGATAATGTTAATAAAGCTCAATACCGCAAAACCCACTAGGCGACGAATATTATCAACATCGCTAGTGGCACGATTAATTAAATCTCCTGCCGTATTATTCGCGAAATATCCAGGCTCGATAGTTAACAGATGTTGAAAAATTCTTTGTTTCAAGCTAAATTCAACCTGTCTCCCCACGCCAAAAATTGAGGTGCGGGAAAACATCCGAAAGCACCACATAATTGCCGACAAGACTAACAGCCAGATTGCAGAGCGAGATAACTGAGTAAAACTGAATTCTCCCTGTAACTGATCAATACTATCCCGAATTAATAACGGAATATAAACCCCTAATCCATTGACAATTAAGAGAGCGATCGTACCTAATAAAACTATCCGCCAGTGGGGACGAAGATAGTTGCCTAATTTCCGTAACCTAGAAGTTGCCATGTTAGAAATCTTAACAACTTTTTCCACTCATACCAACTGTACTAAGGGCTGAATTTACTCATTACTCATTACTCATTACTCATTACTCATTCCTCATTCCTTCCTTACCTTTCTTCCATAGGAATATAGGGAACATTGTGCTCTCCCGTATAAATTTGTGTGGGGCGGAAGATGCGATTTACGGCTAATTGTTCTTTCCAGTGGGCTAACCAACCTGCAACACGTGCGATCGCAAAAATAGGAGTAAATAAATCACTAGGAATCCCTAATTTTCGATATACCAAGCCAGAATAGAAATCAACATTAGGATAAATTCCCTTATGTCCTAATTTGCTCTCGACAACTCTCTCTAATTCTAAAGCTAAATCATAGTAGTGATCATGTCCTGTCTCATCAAATAGTTTTTCTGCTAACCCTTGCAAGATCTTGCCCCGAGGATCTTTGACTTTATATACGCGATGACCAAATCCCATAATTTTTTGCTTATTGGCAATCAGGTTTTCGACGTAGGGTTGAACTTCCTTAACAGAATCTATTTTTTCCAACATCAGCAATACTTCCTCATTTGCTCCCCCATGGAGTGGTCCCGCCAGGGTACCTACAGCCGAAGCAACTACAGCATAAGGATCGGTGAGAGTAGAAGCAGTGACCATTGCCGAAAATGTCGAAGCATTAATCGTATGCTCGGCGTGGAGGGTCAAACAGACATCAAAGATTTTTGCCTCCACAGGAGTAGGTTCTCTTTCTGTCAGCATGTACAAAAAGTTAGCTGCATAATCTAAGTTGTCATTGGGTCTAATCGCATCATTTCCTCGTCTCATTTGGTGGAATGCGGCTACCATCGTCGGAATTTTTGCCAGAATCCTGACGACAGCTCTTCTAATGTATTCTGGATCATCTAGGGCACGACGGGCATAAAACAAACCTAATGCGGCGGCGGATGTCTGTAAAGCATCCATCGGGTGTCCTGATTCAGGACAACATTTCATCATGTCCCGAATGCGATATTTAATCCGACGATGATACAAAATATCTGATTGAAATTCTTTAAGCTGCTGTTCACTGGGTAACTTGCCCCAGATCAGCAGGTAGGCTGTCTCTAAAAACCCACCTCGCTGTGTTAGTTCTTCGATCGCAATACCGCGATACTCTAAAATTCCTCTTTGACCATCAACAAAACTAATACTAGATTTTGTAGCAGGTATGCCTTCTAAACCTGGCTTGTACTCGCAAAATGTTGCTGTCATTGGCGTTTCTGAATAAATTTTGAGATAATATACGTTCTGAAAATAGCTTAAATCCAGTATTCATAGGGTGCTGAAGACTACTAAAAACCAGATTTACCCTAGTGATTTTTAGTATTGTTATTTATTTTTCAATAATGGTTTATTATTTGAAGTTATGCTTATGAGATAGGGGCTACATAAAGCAGTATACTATCTAAACCCTAAGATCAGCCAGTTTCCATATCTGAGAGGGCTTCTTAAGCTTTGTTTGACCAGGTCATGTTCACGATATCGCCACTGTATTCAAGAACACAAAGTCGTCTTAGAAGGACAAGGCTTTAAACCCAGAACGACGGTAAGGTCAACCGCGATGTTCCAGAATATGAAGACAATATTTGAAAAATTTGAAAATTTTTACAACATAACTATCTGCGACCATCCTATCCATAGGATAATTAAACATTATTGACTTTTGCGTCTTTACAGAAACTAATATCTTTAGATCTAGAGATATACACTGAAACACTTACACACTTACTTCAATTAAAGGAGACAATATTTGGTTTC
>CALLPS010000147.1 GCA_938015355.1 uncultured Pleurocapsa sp. | reverse complement strand
TATTTACGTCAGTTTTATTGGGATTGGACTAAGGGATTTTGGAGCGAATCATATTCTCTCGATTCTGTTGGCTTTGCTCCATTAGACATACTGAAGAAGTACGTAGAAAATCAGGGTAGAGATTGCTTGACTCCGCTTCGCGACACGCAGTTAGTCCTTTAGGGCTCCGTCTCGCAGCTTTCTCATCCCGACTCTCATTCAGTAGAATAGAGAGCGGGACTTCACAAGCTAACAGTTAAAAACTTGCAATTTTAAAACCGTTATAATACTGGAAATATATTTGTAATTAGCAACAAATTAATATTATTTTAAATGTTTGCATCAATGTTATTAAAAGTTATTAAAAAATTATCTTACTCAAGAAGTAGGATCAACTCGATCAATTACATAACAGATAATTAACCAAATACCTGCCGTAATAAAAATAGTTAGTAATAGTCTCAAAACAAAAAGTTTTATATCGGATAAATCTTGGCTGAAATTATAGATTAAAGTAGCATCGATCGCGGCGGCAAAGAAGCCTAAACCTTGTTTTAAATTTTTATTAGATATTTTATTGTCATTCATATAAATAATTAGACGAGATTCGCCCTTCTAATTTTAGGGAGTAGCTCTATATCTGCCCACTATAGCCGTACAAAGTGAAGTTAGGACAAATTTATTTGATTGCTCGTGAGTAATGAGTAATGAGTAATGAGTAATGCTATATCTCTGGTTGTGATTGTTAAATTAACGTCGAATTAAAAAAGCGATCGCACTTTCTTGATAACTCCATAAATAAGACAAGACACTTTTCCTTGCTTTTGTATTAAGTTAGATGAACTAAGCTAGCAATCTTTAAATCTCAAAAACACCTGTGGAAGTTTGGAAAGTTCTCGATTCAATAACAAAACAAAAGCTGATCAACTTATTTGCTGTCGGGTTACTATTCTGGATTAGCATGACTTTGCTCTTGCCCGCTTTGCCGATCTATATTCAGGATATGGGGGGCTCTACCCAGCAAGTAGGGATTGTGATGAGTTGTTTTGCCGTCGGACTAATCGTTTCTCGCACTTGGTTGGGCAATGTAGCCGATCTGCGTAGCCGCAAAATAGTAATTCTGATTGGTACATTGGTATCAGCGATCGCGCCCATCTTCTATTTATTAGTACATTCGGTTTTAGGTTTAGGATTTATTCGGGCTTTTCACGGTATTAGTATTGCCGCTTTTACGATTGGTTACAGTGCTTTAGTTGTTGATTTAGCGCCATTTCAGCATCGAGGTACTTTGATTGGCTATATGAACCTTGTTGTACCCATTGGTATGTCTATTGGTCCTGCTGTAGGGGGATTTCTCCAGACAAGCGGCAAGGAATATATTCCTCATGGTACAGGCTATGAGATTTTATTTGCAATTTCTACCCTTTGTGGCGCTTTAGCTTTTATTTTAGGTAGTCAGATTACAGAAACCTCCTTGCCAGGAGGGAAGTCTCCGTTAGAGAATGCGACGCAAATTAAGCGAGACTTTTGGCAGTTAACGAAAGATCCTGCCCTAATTGTGCCAACTATTATCCTGCTGTTAATTGGATTGGTTTTTGGGACTTTGGTGGCTTTTCTGCCCTTATTTATCCAGGAATTGCAGTTGGATTTTAACGTTGGATTCTACTATACGACAACTGCGATCGCCTCTTTTGCAGTACGTTTGTTTGTTGGTAAAGCAAGCGATCGCTATGGACGGGGTTTATTTATCAGTGGTGCTCTAGTTTGCTACCTGATCTCAATGGTATTACTGGCTCAGGCAGAGACTCCCAACATGTTTATTTTATCAGCGATCGCCGAAGGAGCAGGTGCAGGTATCCTCATTCCCTTGACTCTGGCACTTATTTCTGATCGTTCCTATTCTAATGAGCGAGGAAAGGTTTTTGCTCTGTGTATGGGAGGATTTGATATCGGTATTGCTCTAGGAGGTTTAACCCTAGGTTCTCTTTCTTTTATTCTCGGCGGCTATCGAGGCATATTTTCCTTGGCTGCAATTTTGGCTTTAATTGCTTTAATCGTTTTTGTCACCCAGGTAGGAAAGAATGTTCGTCACTCTCTCTTTTTTGCTCTGGGGCAAGCCAAAGATGCTTATCAAATAAGCGAGTAAATTAAAGCGATCGCTCAAAAGAAAAATCACGAGATATTCTGAATCTGCCTTCAACAACAAATAATTGATCACAATCCAGAAATTGAAGCCCAGGACGAGGATTGAACTCGTGACCTCGCCCTTACCAAGGGTTGCGACGACGATTATATAAAGCCCCGAACGAGGATTGAACTCGTGACCTCGTCCTTACCAAGGACGCGCTCTACCACTGAGCCATCGGGGCAATTAAGCTCTTAAAGAGTATAGCACCAACCCTGGATTTATTAAAGATAGTGTGAAAGCGATAGAAATTACGGCAAGATTTCTTTACATAAGACGCTTAATGTAGGTAGTAAATCACAGCGGTTAATTTTACATCGGTACAGTATTGGTTTGCGTCTATAAAATTAGATGATATAACGGGTATATATTAAGAGATTATTCTTTGTTTTTGTGAAAAATAATCTCTAATCATATTTGACCATTTTAAATCTATTTATACTTTATAACAAAATAGTAATATTGCAATATTGTTAGCAGCTAAAAGTCAATTTTTAAAGCATCAAAATAATTGTAATATTACTATTTAAAGCTTGAAACTAAAATGTTTAAAATATATTTAAGAACGCAATTCCCTTTCGTTGAAAACAATCATAGTTTCAAAGCTACTTATGAGCTACAAACATCTATTTAAGCTCCAGCAATAGTTAAATCACCAACTCTGGCTATTGCTCGTTAATTAATTGTGGTAGATGAACAAGAAGTATAACGAGAAACTACAAGAACAAATATTAATTGTCGATGACTTACCCGAAAATGTCCGACTTCTATCATCATTATTGAGTGAGCAAGGTTATAAAGTTCTCTCTGCCACTGATGGTCACATGGCGTTGTCTATTGTCCAAAGAGAATGTCCAGACTTAATTCTGCTGGATATTATGATTCCTGAAATGGATGGTTATCAAGTTTGTCACTCCCTCAAGTCGGCAGAAAAGACACGACATATTCCGATTATCTTTTTGAGTGGATTAGATTCAGAGTTTGATAAGATAGCGGCTTTTAAAGTTGGCGGCTCAGATTATATTACCAAACCTTTCTATGTTGAGGAAGTAGTTTTTCGGGTGAAGACCCAGCTATCAATGATTCAGCAACAGCAACAATTTAAACAAGTACTAACGGAGCAAATAGCAGAACGGAAAATAGTAGAGCGAGAATTGAATAAATCCCGTGCTTTACTAACTGGGGTCTTGGATAGTTCTTTAGACGGAGTTGCCGCTTTTGAAGCAATTCGTGATCGCCAGGGGCAAATTGTTGATTTCCGTTGGTTAATCGCCAATCCTGTGGCAGCAATGACTGTGGGGGGTACAAGTGACAGTCTTAAGGGGAAAAGATTGTTTGTCGAAGGTTCCCCTGGTCATTTATTTGATGGTTTGTTTGAATTGTTTGTCCAGGTTGTAGAAACCTGTACTGTGCTGGAACAAGAATATTACTATAATTCTTTTTCTCTCAAAGCCTGGTTTCATATTGTGGCAGTTAAACTTGGTGATGGCTTTGCCATGACATTTCGAGATATAAGCGATCGCAAGCAGATAGAAATAACCCTAAAAAAAGCCAATTTACGTTTAACCTATCAAGCCAATATAGATAGTCTGACCCAGATAGCTAACCGTCGTCGATTTGATGAATATATTGCTCAAGAATGGTCTCGCTGCGCCCGAGAAAGAGAATATTTATCTTTAATCTTATGTGATGTAGATTACTTTAAAGCCTACAATGACAATTACGGACATCAAGCAGGAGATAATTGTCTATATGAAGTAGCAAAGGGAATTGAACGAGGAGTGAAACGACCCGCAGATGTCGCATTTCGCTATGGAGGAGAAGAATTTGCCATTATTTTGCCCCATACTGAAGGACAGGGCGCAATCAAAGTAGCAGAAGATATTCATCAG
Source organism: uncultured Pleurocapsa sp. (assembly GCA_938015355.1). Classification (GTDB taxonomy): domain Bacteria; phylum Cyanobacteriota; class Cyanobacteriia; order Cyanobacteriales; family Xenococcaceae; genus Waterburya. The sequence goes on along the minus strand of CALLPS010000147.1, from coordinate 357 downwards.
CAAATTCAACTCTTACAGATCCCTCACGCTTCCTCAGAAATCAGTAATATAATTAGCCTTAGCCTAGGTGTCTCTAGTATTATTCCCGATACTCGAAGTTCCCCTCATACACTGATTTCGGCTGCTGATGACGCTTTATATGATGCTAAACTCAAAGGTCGCGATCGCATAATCTATAAATCAGCTGAGTCTAGTTAAAACTTTAAGGACTAATTCTTTTATTATTTTATTTGCGATCGCAAATACCAAAAGATTACGGTTATTGACAATTGCAAATGAATTACTCAGACTTTTGATTGTAATTAACTTTAATATCAAGATACATGCAACTTCATAATATAGTGACCTTAAAATTAT
>CALLPS010000146.1 GCA_938015355.1 uncultured Pleurocapsa sp. | reverse complement strand
GAGCCTGGAGTTGGAAAAACTGCGATCGCCGAAGGGCTAGCTCAACGTATTATTAATGGTGATGTACCAGAGTCTCTCAAGGATCGTCAATTGATTTCCCTCGATATGGGGAGTCTGATTGCAGGGGCGAAATATCGCGGGGAATTTGAAGAGCGTTTACGGGCAGTTTTAAAGGAAGTAACCGAATCTAGTGGACAGGTAGTTCTATTTATCGACGAGGTGCATACTGTTGTCGGTGCAGGGGCAAAAGAAGGCTCTGGTTCGATGGATGCGGGTAATTTACTTAAGCCGATGTTGGCACGGGGTGAATTACGCTGTATTGGCGCAACTACTCTCGATGAATATCGCAAGAATATTGAAAAAGATCCCGCTTTAGAAAGACGCTTCCAGCAGGTATATGTTAAACAGCCCTCGGTAGAAGATACGATTTCCATACTGCGGGGGTTAAAAGAAAGATACGAAGTACACCACGGGGTTACCATTACCGACTCCGCATTAGTAGCTGCTGCCACCCTCTCCCAGCGCTATATTACGGATCGCTTTTTACCCGATAAGGCGATCGATCTAATTGACGAAGCCGCAGCAAAATTAAAAATGGAGATTACTTCTAAACCCAGCGAATTAGAAGATATAGACCGCCGTATTATGCAGCTAGAGATGGAGAAAGTCTCTTTGACTGGGGAAAGTCAACGCTCAGGAATTCTGACTGTAGATAAGGGATCTAAGGAAAGGTTGAGCAAAATTAAGGCAGAAATTGCCACCCTCAAGGATAAGCAAACGGGACTATCGGCGCAATGGCAGTCAGAAAAGAGTTTACTCGATGAAATTAACTCCTTAAAGGAAGAAGAGGAAAAAACTCGTCTGGAGTTAGACAAAGCCGAGCGGGCTTTTGACCACGAAAAAGCGGCACAACTAAAGTACGGTCAGCTAGAAAAATTACAAAGGGACTTAGAAGCCAAGGAAACCAAGTTAATCGATATTCAGTCTGGGGGAACAACTCTCCTTAGAGAACAAGTCTCCGAATCAGATATCGCTGAAATAGTGGCTAACTGGACAGGGGTACCTGTTAATCGCCTTTTGGAATCGGAAAGACAAAAACTACTTCAACTAGAAGGACATCTACATCATCGAGTTATTGGACAACAAGAGCCTGTAGCAGCAGTTTCCGCAGCCATTCGCCGCGCGAGAGCAGGGATGAAAGATCCTGGTAGACCTATTGGTTCATTTCTCTTTATGGGTCCAACGGGAGTCGGTAAAACCGAGTTGGCTAGAGCTTTAGCAGCATTTTTGTTTGATAGTGAAGATGCTATGGTGCGAATTGACATGTCTGAATACATGGAAAAACATGCCGTATCCCGTTTAGTTGGTGCCCCTCCAGGATATATTGGCTTTGAGGAAGGAGGACAGTTAACCGAAGCGGTGCGTCGTCGTCCCTATTGTGTGGTGCTCTTGGATGAAGTAGAAAAAGCTCACAAGGATGTCTTTAATATTCTGCTTCAGGTGCTTGATGATGGTAGGATTACTGACTCTCAAGGGCGAGTAGTGGACTTCCGCAACGCTATTATCGTCATGACCAGTAATATTGGTAGTGAACATATTCTCAATGTGAAAGGAGAAGATCAAGACTACGAAGAGATCTATAAACAGGTAAACCAAGCTTTACGGAGTCATTTCCGTCCTGAGTTTCTCAATCGTATTGATGATTTGATTATTTTCCACGGATTGAAAAAAGAAGAGCTCAAGCAAATTGTTACCATCCAAATCCAAGGTATCCAACGCTTGTTAAGTGAGCAGAAAATTACCATTGAACTATCTCCCGCAGCCCAGGATCGAATTGTTACGGTGGGTTACGATCCTGCCTATGGTGCACGTCCCCTAAAACGAGCAATTCAGCGGGAACTACAAAACCCCATCGCTACCATGATCTTAGATAATACCTATACCGCAGGAGATAAAATTATCGTGGACTGTGTGGATGAGAAGTTAATCTTTGATAAGGAACCAATTTCTAAGGCGGTTAAGCTAGATGCAGCCAAGCCTTTGGAACTTTTAGAACCGACAAAAACCAAGAAAACTACCAAAAAGACTGCTGAGAAAAAGAAACCAGCAAAATCAAAAACTGATGATAAACCCACAGTTGTTTCTTCTGAAACTTAATTAATAGACCTCTTGCATGAATATAAGATTAATAAATAAGTCTGGGAAATTTAGTTAACTGTATCTTGTGTCAATCTAACTCCTGTTTTGGCAGCTTGATCGTTTGCATAAATAAGGGGAATTGGGGAGAGGGATTTGTAGTCATTAATGATTGTCGTTTGCTCTTTAAGTAAGTTTTCCACCTGTTCTTCTAATGCAGCTACTTCTAGCTGTAGCTGCTGAAATTTACTTTGTTGTCCGATGGAAAAAACTTTTTGGGCTTTCTGGTTCATAACTATCATCAAAATACTAATTTATAGAAGTTAGAAAAAACTAAACTTTAGTTTGATAATCTTCGACTAGACATTGTAGCTCAATAGTTTCTAAATTTTTCCCTAAAATAGACATTTTATTAACTGTAACTAGTACCGCTGCGCGGAAGTCAAAAGTCAAAAATTTAAATATGTTTGATTATCAGCGATCTTAATATAATCTAGAGTGAAGCGGGTTTCAATTTAGATTTAACTTTTCTAGCAGGAGAGCCTACTACTGTCGCCCCTGACAAAACATCTTTATTAACTACTGCCCCTGCCCCAATAGTAGCCCACGAACCAACGTTAACACCTGGTAGCACAGTAGAGCTTAATGCCATAAACACTCCCTCACCAATGGAAGCCCCACCAGCTAGATGAGATGTAGCTATATGGGCATAATCCCCTACTTGGCAGTGATGATCGACACTGGCTTTAGTATTAACAATTACGTGAGAGCCAATTTTGGCACCAGGTTGCACAATTGCGCCAGCACAGATAATTGTGCCCACGCCTAATGTCACTTCAGGATGTACCCAAGAAAAAGGATGAATTAAAGTAATCCAATCAATATCCAGCTTTTCGGCAATATTCTTCCGAATCTCGTTTTGACCAATACCAATAATGCCATGAGAAAAGTTTTTCGACGACATTAACTGTTGAATTGGTCCCACAACAGGAATGCCGAAAATATGACTACCCCACTTTTGCTCATCATCGTCATAAAAACCCACTACTTTCTGTCCAGTTGCCATGAGAATACTTGCGACAACACAAGCATGACCACCAGAGCCGATTATCACTATTCTGGAACTACTATTCATGTTTTTTTGTTTGATTTACAAAATATTGACTAAGAATTTCTCATAAACAAAGAGATTGAATATATTTCTCAATATTCTCTGTGCTAGTTGAGTTAATGATCGGTAATTAAATATAAAGATAATTGATTTTTATTAAATATAAATTTTATTATTTATTTTTCACCTAAAACAAGCTTGTATAAAGCACAAAAAACCGCCTAATTTATATATTTCAATCACTAGAAACTTATGTTACTTTGATAAAACATTATAACTTAATAATATATAATTGCAATAGTCTCTTGTTTATAATGCCAAATAATGAATATTAATATTACTTGTTAATAGATAGATTTTGGAGGAAGACAATTCTTTGATTCCCAAAAAGATTTTTCGTGTTAGATTGGAATTGTCAATAAAAAACACTTAATGAGAGAGCAAGAGAATGTCTACCACCACAGGTTTACTCCGTCCGTTTGGTCATGTTGAAGAGAATGCCGTCTTATTAGACAAGAGTGTAACCGAGCCAGTATGCGAAGGTTTTAATGCTGTATTGTCTAGCTTCCAAGGTTTATATCTGCAATATCAAAAGCATCATTTTGTAGTTGAGGGTTCCGAATTTTATTCCCTACACGAATTTTTCGCCGCCAACTATGGAGAAGTGCAAGGACACATTCATGAGATCGGCGAAAGACAAAATGGCTTAGGTGGTATTCCTGCTGCTAGTTTCACTAAGCTGGCTGAATTATGCTGTTTTGAACCAGAAGCAGATGGGGTTTTTGGTGAGCGTCAAATGGTAGAACATGATTTGGCAGCAGAGCAAGAAATTATCAAGCTCCTACGTCAACAAGCATCTCAAGCAGACAGTTTGGGCGATCGCGCTACTCGCTATTTGTATGAGCAAATCTTGCTTAAAACTGAAGAAAGAGCTTATCATTTGCAACACTTCTTAGTTCACGATAGTCTAACTATGGCTTTTGTGGGAAATGGTGCTAACTAAACTACAAGCTAAACTAAAAGCTAAACTAAAAGTAATGATGACAGATTTCTTCTAACACTTCTGACTTAGGAGAAGTCGCACTTGATTCTGTATCAACTTGTTGCCAAAATTTCATGATTCGTCTTCCTGTTTGTTCAGGGAAAAAATAGTGGAAGAAATGATGTCCTGAGGAACTTACCCAAAGTACATCATCATCTTTGAGATAATCTGACCATTGTTCTAGGGCAGGGCGATCGATAATGCCATCATTTTCACTACCACACACCATCATGGGCATTGATACTCCCCCCTCGTC
>CALLPS010000145.1 GCA_938015355.1 uncultured Pleurocapsa sp. | reverse complement strand
GTATTGGATAGATTTTGCGACCTGTATTGACTGTGGTATCTGTTTACAAGTTTGTCCCGTTGAGGGGGCGATTCTACCAGAAGAAAGACCAGAGCTACAAAAAACTCCTAGTAGTTGAGAATATCGCAGTATGTTAATCGGTTAGGGGAAAATTAGTTAACTGCTCGTAAGTAATGAGTATCCTAATATGAGTATCCTAATACATGTGCGTATTGCTATATAAATAAAAAAAGAGAATCAAATTGATTCTCTAATAAATAAATAAATAAAATAAAAATTTTTAGATTTGAAATTTAATTCAAGGGAGAGAAGTTTCCTGTACTGCCATTATCTTCATAGTTAGCATGTCTCTTGCTAAAAGCATCCGATGAAACGATGAAAGCATTATCTTGGAAATCCACCCCTGGATTAGTATTCGTAATCGATTCATGACCTACTTCAAAAGCAATAATGCGCTCGTTGGGTAGTACTTTATCATTGACTACATACCTAGTGTTTCCGCTGGGATGAGTACCATCAGGCGTAGCCAGAGGTATTGGTTGATTAGCGAGGAATTCGCCTAAAGATACCTGATCTCCTGTATCTAAAGTCTGATTATTGTTGGCATCATAACCGCCATAGTCAGGGACTACACTACCATGTTTGAGCATGATTATAGAACTGTTTAGGCTTGCTGCCGTGCCATCATTCTTACTGTAGACTTTACCCCCCACACTACCATCACAGGAAGCAGTACAGGTATCATTATCAGGGTTATTGGGATCGATAGGATTTCCGTTAAAAGTTCGCGGATCTAGGAAGTTAATTTCATGAGATATAGCCACTACATCATTATCATTTGGATCATTTGGATCCCAATTACCATCAGCTAACAAAGCTTGATTACCACTAAAGTCTCTTGGATTGGGTGGATTAGAAGGTTCTCGACCATTATTAACTCGACTGTTCAAACATGTCCCTGTAGCCCCAAAGGGAACAGAGGAAACAACTAAAGTATCACCAGTAATATTAATTGGTTGTGGTTGTCTGTTTGCTTGATAATCCCACATAGCCAAATTGCTGGGATTAGCCTTACTATCACCAAAATCTGTCCTCATTGACCAATCACTACCAGAATTGCAAGCAAATCTGGGATTTAACGTCCGATAGCTCATAGTATAAGCAGTAAAATCTTCAGAAGTACCACCAGGAGCAACCCTGGCTCTGGCAACTACCTGGGTATTGGCAGTATAGGTATCAAGATTAGCTCCCCCAACATCAACACCACTGGTTAAATACAGCTCTGCTGAGATACCAATACTATCGATATCATCATCATCCAGTTCATCAACTTTACCATCTCCATTCGTGTCGGCAGTTGCATCGTTTTCGATTACCCCATTCTGATTATCATCTTGGATACAGGCATAAAACCCAGTAGGAGCGGCAGGGGAGGTAAAGAGTCTTCCAGGAGCAGCAGGATTACATTGAGCATTAATGGTGGCAGCAGCAAGGGTAGTATTGTCAATTCCATCGATTAGAGCTTCTTCTGCCCAAGCTCCATCAGTATAGTTTCCATTTCCATCTAAAGGAGGACCCCAGCGATGAAGAACTAACGGTCCTTGCCAGGGAGCCGCCGCCGCCTGAAGAAAGTAGACAATTCTCTCTTCAGTTTCAGCATCTCCATCAGATCCGAGAGTAGCACTAGTATTTACTTCAGGTATTTCTAAAGCGAAAACAATTGTTTTGCCAGCAGTTAAATTAAATCCAGTAGCATTAGTAGCATCATTCTGAATAGCAACTGCTCTTTTTACTTCATCGGAAATAAAATCTAAAGCTCTCGCACTTTCGTTTCTCGCTCCCGTAAACGCTGTTCCTGTTCGAGTGCTTCTTAATAGGTGTACTAATCCAAAACCGAGTCCACCAATGACGATAGTACCCATAATCAAACCAACTAGCAGTTCGGTTAGGGTAAAACCTGAATTAGATTTGTTTTTTTTTAAAAGTTTATGAAACTCTTTATTCTTCATATTGAGAAAAGTTTTTGTATAGGAATCAAAAAATACTTAGTTTCAGTATTTAAACAATTAATTATTGGCAGAATAAAGTGATCGCATAATGCCTATAACTATCGCCATTTATACTATTACTGTCCCAATATAGTTTGATAATTTAGGTTCCGTAAACTAGTAAAGACACTGATTTTTAGATGAAGTAAAGATAAATTTTAGGTAAATTACTTGACTTAGCTTAGTACCTGAAATTAGTTAATTAATTTAGTTATTAGATGTCAACTCGTAATGTTTACTATGCAGGATAAGCGTAAGAAAATTTAGCAATTCATCGAGCTTATTTGCGAGTTAGACGAAGAAGCGCAATTAAAATTGAAAGTGATTCAAACTCTACTTGAGCCGTGCGATCGCGCTACCTATGGGAAAAGGTTAAGAGAAGCAAAAGAGGCGTTGGTGAATAAAAGTATGATTTCTATAAAGCGATCGCTAAAAAGAAACATATTTTTGAATAGTACGATAGATCACAAAAAACCCAGTATACACTGGGCGTGGTCGTTGATTAGCTGTAATTGCTAACCTTAAATAATAATCTTTTCTCTTATTTCTCGTAATTTAAATGAGAACTGCTATGCATTATACAAGCAATACTTTTCTTGTTTATTGATGCCAGAGAACTATGAATTGAGTTCAAGCTGACAAGTTAAAGGACAGGAAGCGTAAACAGGAGTATTCGCGAAATCTTCTTGCTTGTGTAGCCAGTTTAACCAACTTACTTCTTCTGGATAAATGCCTTGGAAGGAAAGAACTGCTGCACCGATCAAAACAATTGCAACATTAAGGGAAAATATGCTTCCTGTTACTAACAAAACTGCACTAGCAGGAAGAACTGTTTGTAGAACAATTGTCGCTAAAATACCTACTAGTACCATTAAAGCACCAACAGGAAAACCAACCACAAGCAGGCATACTGTTAAAGTAAAACTCCAAACTAAAAAGCTTTTTATCAAACCAATATAACTATTCTTTCGTGTTAATTCCATTGTTTCAAGACTCATAAACAACAACTAAAAAAAGGTGAGCCTGGGTGTTTGCTCTTTCCTAATAATACAGTTAAGTATAAGAAACTCTCATCAATTAAAAACATTATTTAAATATTTTTTTACAATTGACTATCTATAAAACTGTACAACAATCATCATTTTTACTGCTATAGAATATTGGTTTTTGTTGATCCCCATTGGTAATACAGGAGTTTGAGCATTTTCATAAGAATACGTAGCCGAACACAAGCAGATATTTATTCTAGAATAATTTGTATTTTTGTAACAGAATACCTGGATCGCTTAGGTACAAATGCTTATAACTATTTATGGTAAAAGTTTAATAGATAAGAATGGGTATTTTTGTTCTAGTAACTTATCGGTTCAAATATCTTTAACAAGATTATTTTGCTGATGATTTATTTCTTAAAAGATAAAAAATAATAGTTAAGGTCAATTATAAATTATTAAAAATATAATGATCCAAAAGATCTCAATATTCCTCGACAAAGCAAATCATGCACAATACTAAGGGTTTTAACTATTAAACAAGACGAAATATTGTTAGAAAAATGATGGCAATGGGCATACTAATCATAGAAAAGATAATAGTTTCTAAATAACAATAATAAAATGAATCAAAGAGTAGGTTCCCAGCCACTACCCCCTCCTCCTCCGTCAACTATAGGAAGAACAAATCATAATTCAACTGCTGAAACAAAGTCCAATACCCAGGATTTAAAGAGTCAAAAAACTAATCAAGCAGGGAAAAAGGACAAGCCGAAACGCTCATCTGGGCAACCCTCCTTGGAATATATTATTAAAAAAGCCTATGCCAAAGGATTCTCCGATATTCATGTCGGGGTAGAAGAAGTTCCTCGAATGCGCGATCGCGGAGAGATGGCATTAACAGAATATCCGAAAACCGATCTCAACACTTTTATGAGTTGGCTGCATGAAATATTAACCGATGAAGAGGTTGAACGATTCCAACAAGAATTAGAGTTTGACGGCGCGACTCAGTATGAGTTTGCCAGAGTTCGGATCAATGTTTTTGATACTTTGCGGGGTCCAGCAATGGTCATGCGCTTAATTCCCCTGAAGATTCTGACTATGGATCAGCTAGGTTTACCTCCTGTGTTTCAAGATATTTCTGATGAACACAAAGGTCTAATCTTAGTTACGGGACCTACTGGGTCGGGTAAATCCACCACCATGGCTGCCATGGTGGACTATATTAATACAGAACATGCCAAGCATATTATTACTATCGAAGATCCGATTGAATTTGTTCATCGTAGTAAACGTTCTCTAATTAAACAAAGGGAAGTTGGTATTAATACCCGCAAATTTGATAATGCTCTTAAAGCGGCTTTGAGGGAAGATCCAGATATCATTCTGGTGGGAGAAATGCGCGATCGCGAAACCGTCAATACGGCGCTAAAAGCAGCTCAAACTGGTCACCTGGTCATGGGGACGCTACATACTAACAGTGCCATTAAAACCATTGAAAGGATTTTGACTCTTTACAGTGCAGAAGAACAAGATGCAATGCGAATTGCTATTTCTGAATCATTAGTGGCGGTAATTTCTCAAGGGCTATGCCGCACGACAGATGGCAAAAGAGCCGCCTACCATGACATCATGGTCAACACGGAAACCGTTAAGGATTACATTAAACAAGGTAAATATGATGACATCCATAACTTGATGCTAGACGGAGAGTATGACGGGATGCTTACCACTAATCAGGCTTTATTTCGTCTTTATGAAGAAGGCAGAATTACAGAAGAAGTCGCTTTAGAAATGTCTCCGACACCGAACGAAATGGCAATGATGCTTAGAGGAAGAGTTTAAGTTAATTTAATCATTTTGCATTTTGCATTTAACATTGAGATATCTAATCTTTCCTAAGTTGGAAAGACTGATAATTTTAGATTGTGATTAAGTAACTTCAAAACTAGTTATTAGAGACGAAGTGAACTTTCACCTAGCATAAAATAATCAATGACAAATGTTTTACCCAAAGTCTTCAAGGGGATTGCTTTATTTACCCCAGGGGGGGATTTAATTTATGGCGTAGATCCTAGTAAAAAAGCTCAATGGCATATTCATTTATGTCATGGATTACAAGAAGCTATGAATTTAGCCGATTCCCCCCATTTTTTAGTGCCAGGATATACCGCAACTATTGAACGCTGGCTAGACCCCCAAACACAACATTTAAAAACTATTGCCGAAGTATACCCCGCAGTAAAGCGTTATATTCCTTTGCTGCAAGTATTATTTGAGTTGGAGACTACAACTGAGTGGCAGATTGCTCCTTGGCAAGAAGAATATTGTAATCGTGCCGTAATTGAAACTTATCAATCGCACTTTCCACAACTTTGGAACAATCAAGATTTGGTAATGCGTTATGACCCCAAACATTTAACCAAGTCTAATGGAGAAAGTCATCATTCTGTAGCGAATAATCATAATCCAACCATAGGGACTGAACAATCTGAAGGATATATCCTGCGCCTATTTATCTCTAGTAAGAATTCGGGTGCAGAAAGAACCTTAAATAATATTCATCAGTTATTAGAAAGAAGTCTAATCAGTCCTTATAATTTAAAAGTGATTGACGTAGCAAAGCATCCAGAACAAGCGGCAATCCATAGTGTAGTAACGACTCCCACCTTAATTAGAGTTTCACCCAAGCCAACCAGAAGAATAGTTGGATCACTGGATGATATTCAAAGAGTACTAAATATTATTTCTAGTTTTTAAATCCATCAATTAGAAAGAGCAAGATAAGCAGAATAACTTGTTGCTGCCATATAAAATCATTATGATGGAGTCCTTCTTAAAGAGTTTATACCTTAACAATAGTAATATTTAACCTGTGAACTAAATTAATTAACTGGCGATGAATTTAATAGCTATATTAGCCACAATTGCCTATGGATTATTGTCTGGGTTCGGTGGAATCTGGGGCTATATTAAGTCTCAAAGCAAACCCTCCCTTATCTCTGGTTGTCTCAGCGGAATTCTGTTGCTAATTGCAGCAGCCATGCAGATCCGAGGGTTTGTTCTCGGTTTGCTATTCAGTAAAATTATTATTCTGTTGCTCGTGGCAGTTTTCGCGATTCGCTTAACCAAGACAGGTAAATTTATGCCTTCTGGGATAATGCTAATTGCGGGAGTAATTGCCCTGAGTTGCTTATTTGTCTAACTTACTTGTTAAATTACAGCTTAGGCTAGAGTTTCTGGGCAATATCCTAGTCCTCTGGTGAATTGCTGTCGAAAAGCCTCAATGTCCTTGCTGTCAGGTTTTCCATAGGAAACTACTGCAACCTGATAAAGGCGCATTACTTCCACCGCAGATTGTCCCGTTTCTAAACTCCAGAACACCATCTTTAGTCGCATTGCTGGCTCATAAGCGATGCCCAATTCAGACATAAAGGAGCAGAGATTGCCATGCAGCCTAGGTTCGAGAGCTTGGGGAAACCGTATTTTAACGACCCAGCCATCAATTTGGTGAATTACAGTCAAAGAAGCATTTGCCGTATGCTCCATATTACGGAGATACTCGATTGTTCTCAAAGTGACACTGGCGTTTGCCAAGAAGTAGAGATAGTCCATATACAATATTATTCGTGAAGCCTATATATAGTCTGACAACAAATGGGTCAATTCCGCTTGGGGAAAAGCACCCGATCTTTTAAATTTGCTATGGGGGATATTACCCAAATGTGATCGTGCAAAATGAACTAATAACTTAGAATGAATCAGGATTTTCTACTTTCTAGCTATAGCTATAAATTGCCTCAAAGCCTTATTGCTCAGACTCCTGCTGTTCCTAGAGACAGCTCTCGCTTACTGATAGTAGATTCACGGTTTGACTCTACCCATGGCACTTTTCATGACTTAAGTAATTGGCTTCAATCAGGGGATTTATTAGTCCTGAATAACACCCGTGTGATTCCTGCCCGCCTCTATGGTCAGAAAACTACAGGTTCTCAGGTAGAAATTTTATTGATCGAAGAGAGAATCGACAATTGTTGGCTCGCGTTGGTTAAGCCTGGGAAGCGTTTTACTATCGGGGCTAAAATTAGCTTTGATTTAGTTGGCGATCGCCAACCCCCAGACAATTTTCAACTCCAGGCAACGGTCATAGCCAGGGAAGAGCAGACAGGGGGTAGAATTCTGCAATTTGAATTGCCCCAGGGTAAGTCTTTATGGCAGTTTTTGGAGTATTACGGTCAGCTTCCCCTACCCCCTTACATTACTAACGAAGATGCTCCTTATGAGCGCTATCAGACGGTGTATGCAGCACAACCAGGAGCGATCGCAGCTCCCACCGCAGGCTTGCACTTTACCCCAGAATTACTCGCTAAGTTACAGCAAAAAGGCATTGAGCAGACTTATATTACTCTTCATGTGGGAATCGGTACTTTTCGTCCTGTCGAAGTGGAAGAAATTACTAGCCATGGTATGCACCAAGAATGGATTGAGGTTAGTCCAGAAACCGTAGCCAAGATTAGAGAAACTAAAGCCAAAGGAGGTCGAGTGATTGCGGTGGGGACAACTGCCACCAGGGCTTTGGAAGGAGCTTGTAAAGAGGCTCAATCTGATACTATCGCAGCTTTTCGCGGTAAAACTGATCTGTTTATCTATCCTGGCTATCAATGGCAGGTAGTAGATGGTTTAATTACTAATTTCCATTTACCAGGTTCTAGTTTATTAATGCTTGTCAGTGCCATGATTGGTCGAAAACGATTGTTGAGTCTTTATCAAGAAGCGATCGCTCTTAACTATCGTTTCTATTCTTTTGGGGATGCGATGTTAATTCTTCCCGAAGCAAAAAAGTACTAATTATTATTCTAAGGCAGAAGTAACTTCCGCTAGGGGAACGGATATACAGACTGCGGTACCTTTGCCGACTCCTGCACTAGATAGGGATATTGTTCCTTGCATTAACTCCATCAAATTGAGGGAGATTGCTAAACCTAAGCCAGTACCACCAAACTTTCGGGTAGTTGAGCCATCGATCATCACAAAGGGATTGAATAATTTATGTTGTTCATCAGGTTCAATACCAATACCTGTATCTTCGATAGTAATTAACACCTGTTTATTTAGTTGTTGTTCTGGTTGATCATCTTTATGACCATTGAGGAGCGTTAAACTGGGTTCTTTCCCTTCTAAAACTTGATTATGATAGATGCGGCTATCTATCGTAACTTTAGCCTGCTCTTGATAATTTTCTGTAGCTGTAGAGGCTAACAAGTATTGAGGACGATCTAATTCTTCGCGGTTCGGGTATGATTCAATATCAATGGTGATCGTAATGGTGCCATAATCGGTAAACTTCACCGCATTACTGACTATGTTGATTAATACTTGCTTCAGTTTCGCTGCATCGGCGAGTACATAAATATCCTGTCCCCAAACAGGTAGTTCTAGGTTTAAGTTTTTATGCTGAATGGAGACTAAATGAAGATCAATTACCTCGTTAACTATTTTCGCTAAATCAACCTTTTCAATAATTACGGAAAGCTTCCCTGCTTCAATTTTAGAAATATCTAAGACATCATTGATGATGCCTAAAAGATGAATGGCGGCATCATCTGCTTGTTGTAAAAATTCTTGCTCTTCTTCCTTGCTATCGCAGTAGCCATCTTGAACTACACGAATACAGTTAATAATCCCGTTGAGAGGTGTTCTTAATTCATGGGAAGTAGTAGCTAAAAACTCGCTTTTCAACTGGTTAGCAGCTTGGGCATCTTTCCAAGCCGTGACGATTTCTGCGCCCCAGGCTCTTAGCCGACTGACCATATCATTGAGAGAAAGAGAAAGTTGATTAAACTCACGAATTTGGAAATTTTCGGGCAGACGATCTCTACTAGAATGTAAATTTTCATCTTTTAGGGAATAATCTCTAATTTGCTCTAGAGGACGAGCTAATTCTCGGGACACATATAAAGTAGCGAGGGAACAGGCAGCGATTAAACCTAGGGTCATGCCCACTAAAGCCTGACGAACATCTTTGAGGGGTTCAAGAGCCGCATCAAGAGGACTAACAGCCAAGACAATCCACTTTTCTTGATTACCGTTGGTTACAGGAGAAGGAATGGCGCTATATCCCGTTACTAATTCCACTCCATCCGTCTCTAAATAAAATAAATGGAGAAAATCCGACTTATTTTTGAGCGCATTATCTATTAGCAGACTTAACCTCTGGGCATCGGGCATTTGTTTAATGTTTCGTCCTACCCGTTGGACAAAGGGATGAGCCAAAATCGTCCCATCTTGGTCAATGACGACAGGGTAGCCTTCTAAAGAGCCTGGTTCAATAATTTCCTGAGCCAAAATAGCTGACTTGACACTCAAGGCATAACGCAAATTACCTCTATGGTCATATACGGGGGCAGTTAACCAGAGCTTTAGCTGTCGTTGATAGGGATTTTCATTAGCCTCTCCCAAATCTCGTAACAAAGATGAGGTAGGAAGTAGTAATTTGATACTTACTTGAGAAGAAGTGGTCAAAATTCGTTGCTTCTTTTTTTTCCAGGTGCTACTTTCTAATTCGACTGATTCCTTACAAGTGGAAGCACTAACTAAATTGCTGTTGAGATCGGTAATTTGGGCGCATAAAATATTGGGAGGTAAAACGTCTTCCAGTTGTGCGATGAATAATTCAGCATCTAAAGTACCTGAGTGAGAAACTGCGGCATCACTGGCACTAGCCAAATTATTTCGTAGAGCTTCGATTGATTGCTGAACGCTCTCTCCTTTCCTAATGGCACTTTCAGTTAGATTCTGTCTAGCAGTCTCCAAGAAGGCTGATCGAGCTTTGATATAGGTAACATATACTCCTACCAATAATACTGGAACACTAACCAAGAGAATGCGCGAGAGTAATATTCGTCGGAAGGATGATTGACCAGGTGCCATAAGAAAAGATTTAGGCTCACGCTTTAACTATATCTCTACTGTTGTATTTTAATGATATCTACTCAATTAAAAACTTCTATGCCTAATAAGATTTGAAAATTGAGTGAATACAAAACAAAGCAAATTCAAACTATTTACAAGCCAACAATTCTAGCGCGATCTATGAACCATCGACCACATACTACCGCTATTTTAGCAATGACTGCCGATGGCAAAATAGCCGACTTTAAGTATTCTGCTGCTCGTTTTGGTTCTATTAATGACAAAATACACCTGGAAAAGCAAGTTTCTTTAGTAGATGGGGTGTTATTTGGCGCAGGGACTCTCAAATCTTACGGCACAACTTTGTCTATATCTAATCCAATATTACTACAAGAGAGAGTAATGCGATCGCAACCTCCCCAGCCTGTCCAAATTGTCGTCTCTGCCTCAGGAAATTTAGATCCCCAGTGGCGTTTTTTTCAACAGCCCGTGCCGCGATGGTTACTGACTGTACCTAGTGGGGCAGAAAAATGGCGATCGCACCCTGGATTTAAGCGTATTCTGATCGTTCATGGTACTAAAGAGAATCATTCCGCAATTAATTGGACAGCAACCTTTAGCCAACTGCAAGAATTGAACTTGAATAAATTAGCAATTTTAGGAGGCGGAGAATTAGTCGCATCTTTGTTAGCAGAGGATTTGATCGACGAGCTGTGGTTAACTATCTGCCCTGTGATTTTTGGTGGTAATGCACCGACTCCTGTAGGAGGGAAAGGATTGATTCAGTCTCAGGCAAAGAAACTTCAACTATTGGAAACTAAGCAAGTTGAGCAGGAAATCTTTTTACATTATTTAGTTATAAAGTAATTAGTAATTAGTTATTAGTTATTAGTTATTAGTTATTAGTTATTAGTTATTAGTTATTACTTGTGGTCTTTTAAATTCAATTTGGGAAAAATATAGGATAGACATTGTAATGAGTTTATTTTATGAAACGCATTTTGATTATAGGTGTTACTTCATTGCTCATAGTAGAATTTAACAAGAGTGATTTTCTCTCTTCGATCAACGTTACCAACTCAGACTGTATTGTTAAAGGAAATATCTCACACAACTCAGGGAGAAAGCTCTATCACATTCCAGGTATGGAAGATTATCAATCAACAAAGATCGATACAAAGAGAGGAGAAAGATGGTTTTGTAGCGAGTCAGAAGCGATCGCAAATGGTTGGCAGAAAGCCCCAAAATAGGTATTTTCTGTTAAAGTAATCTTTTTTTATTCTTGTGCGCTACATTGTAAATAAACCCGCACAAAGTAAGATTAATTAGAAATGGCGGCTAATTTAGATATTGACAATGAGTTAATTCAAGAAGCATTAAAACTTGGCGGACATCGTACCAAAAGGGCTGTGGTTGAAGAAGCTCTACAAGAATATGTTCGGCGACGTAAACAGCTTACAATTACTGAATTGTTTGGCACAATCGAATATGAAGATGACTATGACTATAAACAACAACGTCGTCAATCATGAAAGAAGTAATTTAATATAGCGATCGCTTTTTGATCGGGTCAATAGTCTAGACAAAGAATTATAGCATTACGGATTTAGCTTAGGACATTCAGCTTGAGAGTGTAAATTTATCCTTTATCCTTTATCCTTTATCCTTTATCCTTTATCCTTTATCCTTTATCCTTACGAGCAGATAGCTAAACTTTGTCCTAATCTAACTTTGTACGGCTATAGTAACTATGCAACAAGATAATAATTTTGTAAGTTC
>CALLPS010000144.1 GCA_938015355.1 uncultured Pleurocapsa sp. | reverse complement strand
TTAAGACATTCATCTCTAACTTTATTGCAGAAAGAGAGATCGCCTTAGAATCAATCTCTATTTGTATATAGTGCTATTAAGTTTATTAAACCCTATATATAGTACTTGACTTGTTTCTTATTTTCTTAACTTGTTACCAATAACTAATAACTAATAACTAATAACTAATAACTAATAACCAGAATCCTTGTCTTTTAATACGAGGAGGATGTTACGTTGTATATTCAGCATTAATTTCGACATATTTATAAGTCAAATCGCAACCCCAGGCAGTGCTTTTGCCAGAGCCGACACCAATATTGACGGTAATCAGCACCGTGTCTGCTGTTAAATATGCTCCTGCTGCCGCTTGCTTGAGGTAATTGCTAGCTGCATCACGATCAAAATCTTGAGGTTGTCCATTACGCATCAAGGCAATATCTCCCAGATCAATATCTAATTCATCCTGGTGAAATTTAACCCCAGCTCTCCCTGCTGCCGCGGCAATTCTACCCCAGTTAGGATCACGACCAAAGATCGCGGATTTAACTAAGGATGAGCCGACAATAGTTTTAGCTACTTGAGCCGCCCCCTGATCATTAGGAGCTCCTGATACTTGAACTTCGATCAGGCAGGTAGCCCCTTCTCCGTCACGGGCGATCGCTTTGGCTAAATACTGACATACTTCAGTCAACATTGCTTCCAACTTCTGGGCATTGGGACTATTCTCCGTAATCGCAGTAGTGCGAGACTGCCCATTTGCCAAGGCGAGTACGCAATCATTAGTGCTGGTATCACCATCCACAGTAATTTGATTAAAACTCTTATTCACTGCCCGTTTTAACATTTCGTGCCACAAACTAGTTGAAACAGCAGCATCGCAGGTAACAAAACCCAACATAGTTGCCATATTGGGGGCAATCATCCCCGAACCCTTAGCAATCCCGCCAATACGCACAGGACGACCTTCAATGGTGGTTTCCAGGGCAATTTCCTTAATGACTAAATCAGTTGTCGTGATAGCTTTAGCGGCATCTGCTCCACCCTTTTCATCCGCTGCCCTAACGAGAGGCAAGATTCCCTGGCGTAATTGCTCCATTTTGATGCGTTGACCAATTACACCAGTAGAAGCAAGGAGTACCTCATCAGGGGCAATATTGAGCTGTTGACTTAATAAATTAGCGCTTTCGATCGCATCATTCCATCCCAGTTCTCCTGTCGCCGCGTTGGCTTGTCCTGCATTACACAAAATAGCTCTAGCACTTGCTTTTGCTTGAAGACTCTGACGACAATAATCCACACAAGCAGCACGTACCTGAGATGTGGTAAATACTCCTGCGGCGATCGCATCTGTTTGAGATAAAATTAATGCTAAGTCTTTTTTCCCTGTAGATTTTAAACCTGCGGCGATTCCTGCGGCGATAAATCCTTTCGGTGCAGTTACACCACCACTAACTACCTGCCAGTCTGCCATTTCTATCCGATTTATTTAAGATTCTGTTCAAAGCTGATTATAGCAACACCTACAACTCTTAGCTTAAGTAGTTTTAAGCTTTAGATCTCCTCGATTGTGGTAAATTTAGCCTTAGTAAGCATAAATTCTAAACATTGTTTACCAGTCGGTTTTGATGATAATCATCCATCAAACGTAAGGGGGAAAGTTCAGTGAGAATCTGACGCTGTCCCGCAACTGTAAGGGTTTTGCCCTCTGCAATTCCTGAAGTCAGAATGCCCACCGATGAGATCAAGATTAGTTTTTTTAGATCTGCGAGGTACAGATTATGTTTGTTTCACCTGACGTTGCACATCATTTATATCCTCCTCAAAGTCTGGTTTTGCGGGCTGCTTATTACTAATTGCAACCGAGATTATTTAAAGTTAACAACTGTTGGTTTTTTCTTATTAGAATAGCGGTGCAAATTTGACATATAATGTCTTTCGCCTCTAGGAAAAGACCAAGTTAGAACCCTGTCTAGGTTTGCTTCACTGACAAAAAACATGAATGATGATGTGTAATTTTTGTCGGGTTTAAAACAAAATTTTGGTAATTATGAACAAGAATAAAGCGATCGCTTTTGGTTTGACTGCTAGTACACTATGTAGCTTCGGTTTGCTGATTAACGCAGCTCCTGTACTGGCGCACCATCCCAATGGGGGAAGTACTCCCAGCAACTTGATTGAAGGGTTTATGTCGGGCTTAGGTCATCCCGTAATTGGTATTGACCACTTAGTATTCGTCATTGCGATTGGTTTACTGGCGGCATTAAGTAAAAAAATGGGCATGATCATTCCTACTGCCTTCGTCATTGCTACGGCTATTGGGACAGGAATTCATTTGCAGAGTGTTGACTTACCTGCCCCCGAATTCCTTATTTCCGCTTCCGTGCTAGTTATGGGCATCTTTCTTGCTCAGAAAAATCAGGCAAATTTAATTTTATTAGCCGCAGTGGCAAGTCTGGCGGGAATCTTTCACGGCTATGCCTACGGAGAATCCATTGTCGGGGCAGAATCTACGGCTTTAGTGGCATATTTACTAGGATTTTGCAGTATTCAGTTTGGGATTAGTGCGATCGCTTTTTATCTTGGTCAGAAAATAGTTAATCAGCCGAATAAGACTTCTCTTGTCCTCCGCTTTGCTGGATTTACCATCAGTGGCATTGGTTTTGCTTTTCTTTCTGGCCTAATTTTAGGTTAAATTTTCTCCCCTTGAACGTGATTAACTGTGATTAACTATGCATAAAATACCCGTTACCGTAATTTCAGGATTTCTCGGCGCAGGCAAAACTACCTTGGTGCGTCATTTATTACAAAACAATCAAGGTAGAAGAATTGCGGTCTTAGTGAATGAGTTTGGCGAAGTCGGAATTGATGGGGATTTATTGCGATCTTGTCAAATTTGCGATGAATCTGAAAGCCCTGAGAGCAATATTGTGGAACTAACCAATGGTTGCTTATGCTGTACTGTGCAGGAAGAGTTTTATCCTGTCATGCAAGAGTTGCTTAAGCGTCGGGACAAAATTGATTGTCTGCTGATCGAAACTTCAGGATTAGCCTTACCTAAACCTTTGATTCAGGCTTTTGGTTGGCCAGCAATTCGTAATAGTGCCACTGTGGATGGAGTCGTTACGGTAGTGGACTGTTATGCCTTGGGATTAGGAAATATAGTCGGCGATCTAGATGCTTTGGAGTCTCAGCGACAAGCCGATGATAGTTTAGACCATGAAACTCCCATTGAAGAACTATTTGAAGATCAGTTAGCCTGTGCTGATTTAGTACTGTTGACTAAAACTGATTTAGTGGAGCCTGAGACACTAGACAAAATTAAGACTTGGCTCAAGCAAGAATTACAGCCAGGGGTCAAAATAGTACCTGTCAGAGATGGCAAGATTGACCCGAATTTGCTGTTGGGATTTAATGCTGCGGTGGAAAACGATTTAGATAACCGTCATTCCCATCATGACCATGAAGAAGAGCATGACCACGATGAGGATATTAATTCTATTGAACTTATCTTAGATCAATCTTTCGAGCCTCAGGCGTTAATCCAGCAACTTCAGGAACTTTTAAGGGAACAAGAAATTTATCGGATTAAAGGTTTTGTTGATGTCCCCAACAAGTCGATGCGTTTAGTTTTGCAAGGAGTAGGGAATCGCTTCGACACTTTTTATGATCGCCTCTGGGCACCAGACGAAATTAGACAAACCCGTTTGGTATTAATTGGTCATGAGTTAAACCGTCAGTTGATTGAAGAGAAAATCATTAGACCCAAAGCGCTTGCTTAATCCTACGAGCATAAAAGGGCTTTGCCCTAGCTATAAGACCATCTTATGCGGTTCTACAAGCTGCGTAAACCCCACGCAATCAATCAGGGTTTTGAACACCAAAAGAACCCTCTTTACTCGTTACTTATTACTTCCGAGCCAATCACTTGTGATGTCCTAAGATAATTTTGTACGGCTATATGTACTGTAAAGTCTTGGTAAATTAGGGAAATAAGTATCGTCTTAATCAGACAATTCAGCTACAATTATTACGGAGTAACTATGTAGTATACTTCATAAATAGCTCGTAGATATCTCAGTAAATACTATGAAGATTAAATCACTAGCTGGGTTAATTGCTGGGTTAGGCATTGTCTTAGGCAGCGCGATCTCTAAACCAGTCTCAGCAGAAACAGAAACTAGCAACACCTACTATTGCGCCCAACTTAATGGAAATTGGAGTACTTTCGTTAATACCCCCAGAGGCACAGTTACCCTTATAAATTGGGCAAATACCTTTGGCTCAGATTGGACTCCAGAAAAGAGATGTTCCGCAGTATCCCAAAGATTTCAGAAATTCCTTGATCAAGGTAATTTAAAATTTATTCGCACAGGGGATATCAATCAACAACCAGTACTCTGCGTTGCTAATGTTCGGGACGGTAGCTGTCCAGAAGACAACGTGTTGATTACTCTGAAGCCAGGAACAGATCCTGAAGGAGTATTGGTTAGACTAGTAGATTTTCGTCGTAGCGTTAGTGGACAAACCTTGACTCTAAGCGCTGATGATCCAGGCTTCTACTCTGGTGGTGAATTTTATGTCGATATGGAAAAATTCCTCGACGCAGTACCAGTAGAGAATTAAAGCAATGACTTAGGTAAAGAAATACTTATATTTTAATCAGTGGATGAATTGGCTCCCCAGTAACGGGTCACAAAATCAGAATATACGCAAAAAAAACTATATTGAGCGTTCCAGAGGGAACGCAACATCCCAAGTAATAAAACGGATTGTATGTCTAGTTGGTACTGGGATGTTTTTGTCTGGAGATGTCGCTCATCTTTCCTTAGAATCTTTGGCATCAGTTTCTCCTCAGAAATTATTTAACCAAATTAATCAGGTTGCCTCCGATATTAGTGTCAAAATCTTGGATCAAGATTTTCTCGGTTCAGGGTTTATCGTCCAACAAACAGGACAAAAATATATTGTTATTACTAATCAGCACGTTCTCAGGGCAGGAGAATCTCCCTATCTGATTCAGACTGTCGATGGCAAAAAACATCTGGCAAAAGTTATTTCTAAGATGAATGACGACGCTTATAACTATGACTTGGCAATCTTAGAATTTGAAACTGATATCACTTATCCCACTGCGAAAATTGGTAATTCGTTTCACTTAGAAGTTGGAGAACCAGTATTCGCCGTTGGTTTTCCCTATAATCAATTTCCTGGTCAACGAACCCCTACTCTTTTTGAGCAGTCTGACCTCAATCAATCCCCAGGATTAGCCATTAAACAGGGCAGAATAGCGATCATCCTCAATCAAGCTCTGGAAGAAGGCTATCAAATTGGATACACCAATGACGTAAAAAAAGGTATGAGTGGGGGTCCTTTATTGAATTATCAAGGAGAAGTGGTCGGTATAAATGGCAAACATGCTTATCCTTTATGGGAGTCTCCAGAAGTCTATCAAGATGGATCTGAACCCTGTCCCGCGCTGCAAGAATTGATTACTCGCTCCAGTCTGGCAATTCCCATTGAGAAAAGTATTGAGCTGGAGCCACAGTTAAAATCTCTTTCTTCATCGTTTAATCCAGAAACC
>CALLPS010000143.1 GCA_938015355.1 uncultured Pleurocapsa sp. | reverse complement strand
TTAAGAATTAGTGGACATGAAAAACCTGCCTAAATATACTGTCTCTTAAATCGTTTTAAGCGCTATTAGTAGACAATTTGTCTATTAATCGATTTAGGGGACATTTTTCATAAGATTATTTGGCTAGGCAAGAGTTTCGAGTTCCCAGCAATCGTTAGACATTCAAATTAAACTTCTCACAGATACTGGCGTAACAGACTATGTATGAACTTAGTTTACTCACAAGTGATAACATCAGGTAGTTACTAATACGGGACAAGAAGCAAGATTGATCACACGATTGGTAACACTATCTGCAGCAGCGTCCTCATCGATTAAGCCTAAACCCCGACAGCCCATAATAATGAGGTCGGCATTAATTTCATCAGCAACGTCGCAAATTGTAAAAGCAGGAACTCCTTCTCTTTCAAGAGTTTCGGCAGAAATTCCCTGTTTGGCGAAGAATGATTTGGCTTCCTGTAGCAGTTTTGCCACTTGTTCTTCTGAACTCATGGCACCGTCATCATCGGTTTCCACTACGGAGAGGATCGTAAGTTGACTCTGATGTGTCTTGACCATATCTGCTGTCAATTGAATCGCTTTACGGGCTTCTCTGGTTAACTCGATCGGAAATAAAATTGTTTGAAACATTAAAATTATTAATCAGTATTAAACAGCCAGGATTGAAGAGCAAGTTTAGTTGCGGGCTCAAGAGACATTGTGGCAGAAAACCCTCTTTCAACAGGGAAAATTTACTATTTTTAATCAATACTAATATCGAGAATCGATTTAAATTTTGCAAATACACAATGAGTCGGCTTAATATGGATGCAAGCTCTATATATTAAGAAATATTTAAATATCTTATGTCTGGTTCTGCTAAAAAAACCATTTATGCAGCAATGGCTGCCAATTTTGCGATCGCAATCATTAAATTCATCGCCGCTTCAATTACGGGAAGTTCTGCCATGCTTTCGGAGGGAATTCATTCTGTAGTGGACACAGGTAACGAACTATTATTATTATTTGGAATAAGACAGAGCAAACAACCAGCAGATGATAGCCATCCTTTCGGTTATGGACAAGAGCTTTATTTCTGGACTTTAATTGTTGCTTTATTTATTTTTGCGATTGGGGGGGGGATGTCGGTTTATGAAGGAATAAATCATGTTCAACATCCAGAGCCTTTAACTGATCCTTTCTGGAATTATGTAGTGTTGGGGTTAGCAGTACTTTTTGAAGGTTATTCTTGGAATGTGGCATTGCAAGAGTTTCTCTCCAGTAAGAAGGAAGATAGTTTTTGGACAGCAATTCGTGCCAGCAAAGATCCGACAATTTTTACGATCTTATTTGAAGATACCGCTGCCTTAATTGGTTTATTTGTGGCTTTTTTGGGGGTACTAAGTGGGCATCTCTTGGGTAATGTCTATTTAGATGGAGTGGCTTCCATTGTGATCGGTATTATTTTGTGTGGCGTGGCGATACTATTGGCTTCTGAGAGCAAAGGATTATTGATTGGAGAAGGAGCAGACGCGACTACCGTAACTAGTGTAAAAGAGATTACTAATAATGATCCTGCGGTGGAGAAAGTAATTAAAGTTCTAACGCTCCATTTTGGCCCTCAAGAGATCTTGTTGAATCTAGAAATTAAGTTTGTTGATGACTTAGAAACAGAAGAATTAGCGATCGCAATTGAGCGCCTAGAAAGTTCCATCAATAGTCAACATTCGGATATCAAAAATATTTTCATTGAAGCCAAGTCTATAACTGCTCGACGCAAATTACATGAAAATAAAACAGAATGATACAAATTAATCACTACCCCACTACCCCACTATTTTGTTATTTGTAGAAAAAATTAAAGTATTTCTTATTAGAGAGGTTGCTTTTCTGGGACACCAACGGCGCGAGGAAATTTTTTCGAGGTAGCAGTATGTTTGCGGAGATAGATACAGTGTCTAATCCCTTGACTGAGAGGAGTTTCCCAGGGATGAATTAACTCGATTTTGCCCCCTAACTGCGCCGCTGCCGATTCTAGGCTCGCGGTATCCTCTTCACTCCAATGTCCCCGATAGAGAATAGCCAATCCACCTTTTTTAACAAAAGGAAGGCTGTATTCAGCGCAAACAGAAGGTTTACTTACTGCTCTAACTAAGGCTAAATCATAACTGGCGCGATCTCCTGGTACTCTTGCCAAAGCCTCTGCCCGAGCCACAATTCCCGTCGCGTTGTCTAGCTGGAGCTTGACAATGAGATCATTAACAAAGGTAATTTTTTTTAGGGTAGAATCCAGTAAAGTTATCCGCCAATGGGGAAAAGCGATCGCCAAAGGAATTCCTGGAAAGCCTGCTCCTGTACCGACATCAAGGATCTGCAATTTATTATTTAAGACTTCTGCTGGTAACCCAACTATGCTCGATAGAGAATCCCAAAGGTGTTTTTCCCAAAAGTCTGCTGGGGAGGTGATACGAGTCAAGTTTTGTTGACGATTTCCTGCGATAACTGCCTGATATACTTGCTGAAATAATTGCTTTTGAGTATCATTTGGCTGCCACATAAGAGTTTGTGACCAAACCTCATTCATCTGGGGTAGGGTATTAGTTTCAATCTGGCTCATAGGCTTAGTAAGGTTATCGGTTCAAGGCTTTTGGCTCAATCGATTGTAAAACTCCTTGATTAATTGTCCAGCAGTAATCGGCTATTTCAATTAATTCTCCAGGATCATGGGTTACTACCAATAGCGTCCAATGCTGTTTTAATTTTGCTAAGAGTTTAGCTAGCTGAATTCGCATTGACCAATCTAATCCCGCGGTAGGCTCATCCAGCATCAACACATTAGGTTGACGAATTAACTGCACCGCCAAGGCGAGGCGACGCTGTTGTCCGCCACTAAGAGCATGGGGAGGCAACTTTAAAGATATATCCTCTAATCCTACCTCGCTTAAAGCATCTCTGACTCTTTTTAAATCTAATTCAGGATGACCCAAACGTAATTCTTCTAATACTGTGCCACCACAAAAATGCCGTTCAGGAAATTGGAAGACTAATCCTGCAAGCTGTTGTAGTTCTAGATCTGTTAGTTGCTTCGTACGCCAGTAAATTTTTCCTTTAGTGGGTTCGGCTAATCCTGCCAAAATTTCTAAGATCGTGGTTTTGCCTGAACCACTGGCACCCACAATCAATCCTAGTTTTTGTGCTGGTAGCTCTAGGTTAATATTGTTTAGAATCGGTTGAGGAGTAGCAGGAGGATGATAAATCAAATTTTGCAAACGGAGCATTATGCAATAACCTAGAGTTTTATTATTTGATTATACGCGTTTAAATTAAGTAAGCATGAATTTATAATTAGCTATATTTAACACTCGTATGATTACAACTTTCAGGAACTAAATTTCAACTTCTTCCGTCCACGTTTGTAGACATTGCTAACAACTATAATATAAGTAAAATGAATCGTACAACTAAATTTATTAGCTCACAAAATAACTTTAAACAAACGATCTTAGCTATTCCCTTGGCTATTACGATGATTATTAGTTTAAGTAATAGTTCTGCCTGGGCAAAAGATCCCTTTCGTCAAGAAAATGCTCGTGATATTGGTAAACATACGGAGAAAGCTTTTAAAACTATTTTTCTGGAAGGAGACTACAAGGCGGTTAGAGGAGACTTAGAGACTGCTGAATCTGAAGAAGCATCAGAACCTTTGACTCATGCCATGCTTGCTTCCTTAGCTTACACTGAAAAAGATTGGGACAGCATTAAAAAATATGCTACGCAAACTTTAGATACGGCTCAAATATTAAGCGAAACTGATCCTGTAAGAGGGAATCTTTACTTAGGTGTCGGACATTTTTTAGATGGAGCTTATATCTATGAAAAAGAAGGTGCTTTAGCTGCCATTAATAAACTGCAATTAGTATTCAAATATTTAGATCGAGCAGAAGATAGCGACCCCAGTGATCCTGAATTAAATTTGATTAAAGGTTATATGGATTTACTATTAGCGGTTAATTTACCTTTTTCTAGTCCAGATCAGGCGATCGCTCGTTTTGAAGATTATGCTGCGCCAAACTACCTGGTAGAAAGAGGTTTAGCTGTAGCTTATCGTGATTTAAAAGATTATAATAAAGCCTTGAAATATGCCAATAAAGCTCTAGAAACTGCTCCCGAAAACCCAGAACACTATTATCTTAAAGGTCAAATTCTCAGGAAAATTGGTAAAAAGAAAAATAATACTCAAGTGTTGACCGAAGCAGTAGAAAATTTTGAACTAGCATTGGCAAGATCAGCACAATTACCTGATTTTGTTCTGAAAACTCTGGAGAGAGAACATCGTTTAACTAAAGAAAAAATTGCTGAAATTGATGCTCTCCAACAGAATCAAAGTATTTAATTATTAGAAAAAGACTCGATTACGCCACCTATTGAGACGGGCTTCTCCAAGAGATGCCAGGCTTCTGGCTTGAGCAATTTCTTGTTTAAGAGTTTCAATACGCTCTTGTTGGGTTGAAGAACTACTGAAAGCGGAAGTCGTGTCGTTAATATCGGTGTAGTAAGACTGCCATTTACTAACCCCCGCAGCACCAATAGTCGCCAAGGAACGTAGTTCAGCTAGTTGAGTTTCTAGTTCGGAAATTTCTGCTTCTAAAGTCTGAGACTCCGATTGTGGCTGAACTTCTGGAATATAAGGGGTAAATTGCGTTGCCGTAGCTTGAGCTTGAATTTTGGGTTGGAAAAGGTTTTGGAGTAATTTTTGAATATCTGTAACAGGAACATTGCCATTGGGATTATTGTAAATAAGCGATTTAACCAGCCTGGGAGTATTGCCCGAGGCTCCTGCTTTATCGCTAGTGGATATACTTTCCAACATCTGGAACATGTTGGTATATCCCAGTAAATTCTTACCTGTTTGAGTTTTATAACCCCGATAGTAAGGAACTATGTTCTCACCAAAAACTGCTTGGTATTCATCACTATCTAGATAGGAATCGATATCAGCTTCATAGCCTTGATTATCTAAAGTTTGACTATGAGCAAGAGTCTCCTGATAGCCATCAGGTGCTCGACCCAGAAGGTGTTTGAAGTTCAGTTCATGGGAGCGATACCGAGGACAATTATCGATAAATCGAGATTTATACAGTTCAGATTTAGCGAGCCAACGGACGAATTCCCTGACACTGATTTCACTCCGTTTGAGTTGAGATTCAGCAACAGTTAAGCGTTCGCTCTCCATAATGTGGGCATTACCCAGCACCTGTTTGTAGGTTGCATTGATGATCATTTCTAATTCAGTATCCGAACTACCTGAAATTAGTTGAATGGGGTTGGCATTTGCCAAGACATTGTATTGATTTTGCCAGATCGTACTTCTGGAAGTGACAGGCGTAGATTTACCTAAAGCTTGTCCGGAATAAAATGTCGCCGACATCGATTAACATTAAAAGGCTAAGCAGCGCTGATAATGATTTTACTGAGTCCTTAAATCAGTTACTCAACCGGGACCAAGCGAC
>CALLPS010000142.1 GCA_938015355.1 uncultured Pleurocapsa sp. | reverse complement strand
TCCTGCCCAACCAATATTATCCAAAAAGACATCAGCGATCGCCGTAATACCGTTGAAAGCATTACTATTTAAGCGCGGTAAAAATCGGCAGTAATCTTGATAATTTAAATTAAACTGCCCAAAAGCACGAGCTAATCGCTGACAAAATATATCGGTGGCAAATTCGCTCTCCAGCTTAATAAAGACAAACTTAGCAGTAGGTAATTCTTGAGCAATGCGGGGAAAAACATCATCGTGCTGGGGTAAATATTTAAATAAAGATTGACAACACCAAAACATGATTTCCTGGTCTTGGATACCCAATTCTTGTTTGCTTCTGGCTTCAGGTTGAATGGAGATTAATTGGTAACATACAGCCAGGTTGGGTAATCTAATTAACTGTTCTGTATAGTGTTCTTGACCATTAGATGGCTCCATTAAATCACTGCTCAGGTGATAGTCCATTGTTGGTAAGCCACTGGTTTCAGGATGTCCACCAAAAACGAGTTGAACGGGGGCTAACCTTAAGCAACCCAGTTGAACTGTCAGTCGATCCATACCGAATTCGGGGAAAACTAGAACATGTAGCTTGTCGGCAGCAATCTTTTCTGCCCATTGCGCAGTTGACCAAGAATCATGCTCAAATTGATCGAAGGCTTGAGCTGCTCTTACCGTTTCGGTATCCCGTCTATTCCCTGTGTAATAACCAAACAATTCAAATTCACTGCGATCAAGATTTTCCACCCACCCTTGGAGGGGAATTTTCCAGACCGAATGATGGTTGAAAAAGCCCGAAACAAAGCCGATGCGGATCTTTTGATCGGTTGCCAACTTTGGCATCGCCAGGGGCTTACTCCATTCGGGATAGCAACTGCTCATCAACTGATGAATTATTGCTCCATAGGTTTGTTGCAAATCGCGATCGCATAAACCCTGATAAGCTAAATAGAAAGGCTGTCGCCAGCCCACAGCTATAGCTGCTTCCCCCCGCTCTTCTTCCCTAGCTAATTGATAATATTCAGCTAAACTTTGAAGTTCACCCTGATAATTGTGTCGTCTGAGGGTAATTTCTTCCTTGCTGGCATAAATAACGGGGATTTGGGCGATCGCCAGACCCAATTTAGCGAAATGATAATCTGGCTTGAGGTTGATAGCTGTTTGATATGCTGCTAGTGCTGCCTCAGTTTCTCCTTGTCCTTGTAGTATTGCCCCTAAATTGTAATAAGCCTCAAAATATTCAGGTTCGAGGTTGATCGCGGTGCGATAGGCTCTTAGTGCCGCCTCAGTTTCTCCTTTTTCTTGCAGTATTGCTCCCACATTATAATGGGCAACAGCATACTCAGGCTCTAGTTTGATCGCTGTTTGATATGCTGCTAGTGCTGCTTCGATTTGCCCTTGATCTTGTAGTATTGCCCCTAGATTGTTATGAGCCTCAGGGTAATTAGGTTCTAGTTTGATCGCTGTTTGATATGCTGCTATTGCTGCTTCGATTTGCCCTTGATTACTAAGAGTAAGCCCTAAACCAAAATGATCTTCAGCCGATTCGACTCCAGGAGTCATCGCTTCTTCTTGGAATGTTGTCATGGTTTCATCTAGCTTGATTATTGTACTGAGATCTTGCACCTAGGGCAAAGGCATCTAAAATTCTCAATCCTTTAACCCAGCAAGGATGCTATCAATCGACTAACAAACAGACTTGAGCACGAATTTTTAAGATGTAAATCTTATAATCACTCTTCACGAAAAACTCGCGAAAACCAATCTGGATTCGAGAGTTACTTATAGTGAAATAGGAAATGCAAAACGTTGAGCAACATTTTGCACCATTATCAAAAATCAATGAAACAGAACTATCCTAATTATCCGAAACCAACGCTTACAGAACCTATCACAGAGCCTGCTACAGAACCATCACGGTCAGCACCCGACGCGGCAGCACCTGCGGCACCAGAACCCGTAAAGGGACCTGCTGTTGCCGTAGTATCTGTCTTAGTGAAAGCTCTGAAATCACCTAGTCCCAAAGCCCCTGCACCTGCATCCCCAAAACCTGGAGCGGCACTAGTCCCCACAGCAGTACCTGCAAATACCCCACCTTGGATATCATCTGCACTATCAACTTGTTCGAAAAATTGTATATTTCGAATCAACATACGTCAATTACCTCATAACAAATATTTATTTATTTGATCACTAAAACCTCAACATAAAAGTTACATCAAGGTTAAATCCATAACCTCTTCAATACCAAAGCCTTGAAGTAATCCCGCTAACTCCAAGGTTCCAATTCCTTCCTCGGAATCAGACCCTAAGACTGTTGATACTCCAACCCCATTAGATTCAGCAGCAGTCCCAATCTTTACTGTGCCTCCTTCGGATCTTGCCGACGCATTTGCGCCAGGCTTTTCGCTAGTAGCCGAAATGGCTGAGCCGCCTTGGATGTCATCTAGATTGTCAATTTGTTCAAAAAAATTCAAATCTTGAATTATCATGGCATGATCACCTCACTAAATTTTTGTATTTTATTTAGCACGAACCCACACCAACATAATCCTAACGACAAACCTTAATAATCAACTAACTAGCGGACTTGACGAAAACTACTTATGCTAGTACGATCTTTAAATTACTAAGATTACTCAGCTACTAAGACTATTCGCTCTAGACTCAGTAGCTAAGTGGGTTAGGATTTCTATTTTGACTGGTAAATCAGCTTACCATTTTTTCTTCTTGCCACCACCGGTGATTGATAGAGCTGTGGAACTAGAAGAAGAAGCCGCACCACCAGGAACTGCAACAGCAGCAGTATTAGTCAAAGCGACACTAATGTCTCCAACCGCAGTTGCCCCCGCACCAGCATCAGCAAAGCTAAGGCTGACTCCGAAACCACCTTGTACTTCTGAAGTATCAACGGTTTCGATGTATTGTAGATCGGAAATAATCATGATATTTTACCTCTTGTTTTTAATCTAAAAGTAAGAAACTAATTGGTTTTGTTGGAACTAAGTTCCGTTTCCATATATCTAAAGTAACTTGATAAAAACTTAGTGTGTTGCCAATTTGGCAGTTATATTTAAACAGCTTCTCAAATTGCCGTTTCAGCAGGAAAAAAACTTCTACATCCTCTTCTGGTTAGGCTTCTGACAAATATTTAAAGCGACTGATTAAAATACCAAACAAGCGATCGCCCTAGGGACGGATTCTGATTCTCCTCCTAAATTTCTGCATATACTAGACTTGAGAAGGATTAATTTATTAAGTAATAAGTTTTTAATGTAGCTAAAGCTAATTAATAAGATAGGTCAACCAGATTCATTTAGTTCATATAGATGTCTGATATAAATTACACGATAAAACAAACAGCAGATCAAAGATGGGGAATTTATCAGGATCAGAAGCTACTGGCAACGATTGGTAGCTATGAAGCCTGTGAGTCAATTCGACAATACTTGCAACAAGAACTTTCCTACCCCGACAATATCAAGTCCAGGTTATCCTACCGTAATGCGATCGATAAAAATTTGTTGATTCATGGTGGGAACAAAGTAGTTTAATTAAGCAAATTTTATTTCTCGTTACTACAGTCTGGGTCAGCGATCGCTTCTCTAGTCATAATCCCTGATAACAATATTGTTGTGACTAAATTGTTGTGACTAAAGTACGCCTTATCGGGAAACCACATTGTTTTCTCAATTCTAGAAGAGTCATACTAAAAGAGAGTAATGGCACCTAGAAGTATTATTTCTCCTAAGAGAAAGAACTGGATCATTGAGTTGAAAGTCTTATTTCTGGTTCTCCGCTTCAGGCAAGGATATAGAAGCGGCTGAAATTTACCAAAAATTTAAATATAAAAAAACCTGAAAACAAACCAGACTGACTATGAAAAATATCAATAGTAATAGCGTCACAAAATATTTACAAGAAATAGGACGTACTTCGCTTCTGGAGCCTGGAGAAGAGGTGAAACTTGCCAATCAAATTCAAGCAATGCTCCCTTTACTAGACAAAACGGGTTTGACTCCAGAAGAAGCAAAAACTGTCCGACAAGGTCAACTGGCTAAAAGAAAACTCACCCAAGCAAATTTAAGATTAGTAGTTTCGATCGCCAAAAAATATCAACATCGCGGACTATCTCTACTGGATTTAATCCAAGAAGGTAGTATCGGTTTGATGAGAGCGGCAGAAAAATTTGATCCTGGCAAAGGATATAAATTCTCTACCTATAGTTACTGGTGGATTAGACAGGCGATGACTAGAGCGATCGCAAATTACGCTCGCACAATTCGCTTACCGATTCATGTCACCCAGGATCTAAACAAAATCAAAAAGGCTAATCGCCAATTATCGCAAAAGTTAGGTCGCAAACCCACAGATATTGAAGTTTCCGAAGAACTCAAAATTGACTTAAAAAAACTCAGATCATTAGCCGAGTCGTCGCGGATGACTCGTCCCAGCAGCCTTAATGCTACTATCGATGATAACCAAACTGAATTAGGGCAAATCTTACCCGACAACTCCCCTTCTCCCTCCGATTTTGTGGCGAAGAAAGAAACTATTGCTAAGATTCACAGTCTATTAGACACTTTATCTGTCAAGCAAAGAGATGTAATTACACTGCGGTATGGTTTAAAAGATGGTAAGACCATGACCTATGAGCAAATTGGCAAGATTTGCGGTATTAGCCGAGAAAGAGTCAGACAAATTCAAAATAAAGCGATGAAACAGCTCAAGAAAAGAGCTATTACCCTAGCAGGATAAGCTATACAGGAGTAATGAGTAATGAGTAACAAGTAACAAGTGTAGATTGCTTATAAAAAAGTCCCTTAACTTTCTCCTGGGAATAATTGTGAGAAGTTGAGGGACTAAACTTGTTAAAGTTTTTTGATCATGAAAGTAGTACTAAACCAGAACTTTTGATGCTGCTGTAACCCCAGACTTAGGTGCAAAATCATGACCAAGCTCAGTTAAAGCTGCCTCCAGACAAGCAATAGTCATCATCACATCTCGATCGCTGATAAAGCCTAAATGACCAATACGGATGATTTTTCCTTTAAGATGGTCTTGTCCTCCAGCAATGGCAATATCATATTTCTGACGCAGGATGGATCTAATCGCTTCTGCATTATCAGTGCGGATTGCAGTCGCCGCAGTACTAGCTGCATCATCTGGTGCCAGAAGTTCTAACCCCATAGCTTTCGCCGCAGCACGGGTTGCCTTGGTTAAGCGGAGATGACGAGCAAAGATATTCTCTAACCCTTCCCTTTGCATCATCTGGAGGGCAGTTTGTAGAGCAAACATCAAATTGACGGGAGGCGTAAAGGGAGTGCTGTCTTTTGCATTGGCTTTCTTGTATTTACCCAAATCCATGTAGAAACGAGGAAACTTGCTAGTTTCGTATGCTTTCCACGCTTTGTCGCTCACAGAGAGAAAACCCATGCCAGGGGGAATCATATAACCTTTTTGTGAACCAGATGCCACCACGTCTAAGCCCCAGTCATCAACGGGCAAATTATATGCCCCCAAGCTAGTTACCGCATCGACAATAATTAAGGCTTCTCCGTGAGCTTTTACGTATTTGGAGATTGTTTCTAAATCGCTCAATACTCCAGAAGAAGTTTCTGAATGAGTAATAACAACCGCTTTGATTTCCTTGTTACTATCCGCTTCTAACTTAGTACGAAACTCTTCCGTATCAAGGGGCTTTCCCCAGTCGGCAGTAATACGTTCCGTTTCCATGCCAAAAACTTCGCAAATCTGCGCCCAGCGATCGCTAAATTTACCATTAACGCCGACCAAAACGCGATCGCCAGGACTAAGGAAGTTAATCATCCCCGCTTCCATTGCCCCTGTACCTGATACATTGAGGGAAAGTACTTCGTTTTTGGTTTGGTGAAGCCACTTCAAATTTTGATTAATTTCGGCAATAATCTTGCTAAAATCACCGCTACGATGTCCGATCGGATGTTTTCCTAAAGAAATCAATACTTTCTCTGGGACTGGAGTGGGCCCAGGAATCATTAACATATGTTTGTCTTCCATGAAGTCGTCCTTAGTATTCAGCTAGTCAGGTGGTTCATTTTATCTTATGGCACCAGGACATTTATATTTCCTAAAAAAATTAGTAGAAATTTACTTTACTTAGAACTCTTGATGGCATTTGATCACCATTCTGGTTAAGAGATAAGATCTGTTATCAAGAAGAATTAAGCACAAGCAACATCGTTATCATTTCATGGGAAGATATAAAACTGCTTTTCTAGAAAGAATATCAAGAGGTTTTAACAATGGCTCAACTTAGATTAGGCGACACTGTGCCTGATTTTACTCAGGCTTCCAGCATGGGAGAAATTTCCTTCTATGATTGGGCTGGAGATAGCTGGGTAGTACTCTTCTCTCACCCTGCTGACTATACTCCTGTCTGCACCACCGAGTTAGGTGAAGTGGCTAAACTCAGATCGGAATTTGACCAACGTAATGTCAAAACAATCGCATTAAGTATTGATGATGCAGATTCCCACAATGGTTGGATTTGCGATATCGACGAGACTCAAGGAACAAAAGTTGACTATCCTATCTTGGCGGATGCAGATAAAAAGGTTTCTGACCTTTATGACATGATTCATCCTAAGGCAGATCCTAAGGTGACAATTCGTTCTGTATTTATCATTGATCCTAACAAAAAACTACGTCTCTCCTTAACCTATCCTCCTAGTACAGGTCGCAATTTCCCTGAAATTCTCCGCGTAATTGATTCTTTGCAATTGACTGATAATTATCAGGTTGCAACTCCAGTTAACTGGAAAGATGGTGAAGATGTGGTAGTTTCTCCTGCCATTTCTACTGAAGATGCTGTCAAGAAATTCCCCAAAGGAGTGGAAGAAATCAAACCTTACTTACGGATGACTCCTCAACCTAATAAGTAATACTTCATGATGAGTTTAATATAGTTAATTGCGATTTAATTATTGCAAGCTAGCAATTAGGGTAGGTATAACCTGCCCTTTTTTTATTTTAATTGTTGTTAATAAAAAAACTTTCGAGACATTCGAGACAATTTATTTACCAAAACTAAAAACTGTCCAAATTCCTTGTCTATACTTTCCTTGTCTATACTTTTTCGCCAAATATTCTTTTAGGAAGATTGCTGAGATCGATAGTATTTTGTTTCAGCAAGTAAATTTCTAATTAAATTACCTTTATTAACCCCTTGTTTTTTTGCCTCTTCGTTAATCCAATCCTCTAAACTAGGAGGTAATCTTACTCCAATTGGTTTTCCTAATGGTTCATTGTTAGGAGAAGTAAATTGACCTTTGTTTCTGGGGGATTTAGATACTTGCTCGAATCCTCTATTTGATTGTGCGTCAGTGCCTTTATTCATAGCAAAAATAAATAAATCTGATCAATACTACTTGTCTATTATT
>CALLPS010000141.1 GCA_938015355.1 uncultured Pleurocapsa sp. | reverse complement strand
TGTTCGGGATGGAGAAACAGGTTTTCTCGTTGAACCAGACAGTATTTCAGGACTAGCAGCAGCCATTAACAAAATTGAACTAATAGATCGCAATGTCTGTCGTCAACAGGCTGAAGCAGAATATTCTCTGGGAGCATTAGGAGATCGCTTTGAAATCTGGTTTAATCAAATTATGCAAAATTGATGATGATCAATGATCATTGAATTAGATGATGAGATTATTCTTGGTCTTGTTTTTGACTATCTTCTAATTGAGGATTTTCCATTTCTTCTTTGAAACCGCGAATGGTTTTACCCAGCGCACTCCCAATCTCAGGAATCTTCTTCGGTCCAAAAATTAGCACTGCTACCAAACCAATTACAGCAATTTCAGGTATACCTAAACCAAACATAATTATATCTCCTACACTAAAATCTATTACGATTAATAGCTATATATATCTTTTAAAGTCAGTCTCAGTATATCGTTAATTTTATAGACATCTGTGGCTACTATCATCTAATTATTATCTAATTGCCTAGATTAAGCATTTTAAAATCCTAATGTTAGAAATTTCCCAACCTTCTCTGCGCCAAGAACAACATCCCGTAATTCATCGACTTGCAGAAAGAATTATCAATTATTGGCAAAAATATTTGACACTCTCTGCCTATACTTTGCCCGAAGGATTAGGCTATGTTGAGGGCAAGCTAGAAGGAGAAAGGTTGCGGATTGAAAATCGCTGCTATCAAACCCCTCAGTTTCGCAAGATGCATTTGGAATTGGCGAAGATTGGTAAAAATCTGGATATTCTGCACTGTGTAATGTTTCCTCGTTCTGAATATCCCCTCCCAGTGTTTGGTTGTGATATTGTGGCGGGAAGAGGAGGAATCAGTGCTGCGATCGTGGATCTATCTCCTACTAGTCCTGAAAAAACTTTGTCTGTTGAATATATCAAGCATCTGTCTGCGTTGCCGCCAGCAAACTTCTCTGAAGTTAGAGAATTACCCCCCTGGGCTGATATTTTCTCTGATTTTTGCTCTTTTGTTCGTCCTCAAGGAAAAGAAGAAGAACAGGATTTTTTAGATCTAACTGCCAATTATCTCCGTTTTCACTGTAGACAAGCTGTTAAATCAAATTTACTCTCCCCCCCACAACAAAAACTCTATTTAGCAGGACAAAGATACTATTGCACTCAACAACAGCAAAACGATAAAACTCGCCGTGTTTTAGAAAAAGCCTTTGGTCAAGAATGGGCAGATAACTATATGAATTCTGTCTTGTTTGATCTTCCTGAAATAGAGAAGGAAACCGTTGCAACAATTAAGGAAACAACTAAAACTGTTCCCCTTAAGTAGCAAGTCTTAATTTCAGATATCAATCAATAGTCACAGTTATCTCAATTTTCTCTTGGTCTTCAAACTCTATTTTTCTTGAGTTTTCTTAATAATTATTCTCTTGACAAATAGCTCACAATTATTAATTAGTTTGACACAGTTAGGCTCCATAGCGTACTATGGGCACTAAGTAAATAAACTGTATATAAAATTACAGTTACTTGTGGAGAAGAGTTCAGCTTTATATGGAAATATTGTCTCTTTCTCTCGTACTAGTATTAATTACAGTCTATGACTTATCTGTCAACACTTAATGTGCTGAAAGACTAAAAGAATACAAGTATTTTGAAGCGATGAAAACCCAGATAGGGAGAAGAGAAGAGAGATTATAAATTATGCTTCAATGTTAAATCTTTTCCCCAGTTTACCTTAATTAAAAAAAACAATGTAAATGCAGTTCTAACTAGGGCTTGCTGAATCAATATTCAACAGGACTAATGTTTTGCTGATACTTTTTCAGTAAGCCCTAAGTATTCCTAATCACTCTTTAAGTAACCAAAATCCAGCAAAAGTTTCAGAATCTGGATTTGATTGCACGGCTACGAAATGAACTCCATTCGCTTTTTGTTTAGCTGCTTCAAAATCTTCTGCTTGTTTAACTGTCTCTTTGTTAGTCAAGTTAATCAATGTCCAACTATCACTCAAAGCCGTCTCTAGTCGAAGTTGGGGACGCATGACTTTTTCCAGATGAAGATATCCCATTTCCAGCCCCGACATCCAAGCAGCAAGAGGATTTGCCCGAGGAGAATAGATAATTAAGCCAGGGATAGTGGTATCAGGTTTGATATCTAACAGAGAGAGAGAAAAAGATTCCTCAAAGGCAATATCCCAATCTTTCATGTCATTAAAATCAGCAGCAGCAAGACTTACCAGCAGCCATTTATCTCCCTGATCTCCCCTGACCGCATCTGGTAAAGGAATCGCGTTTAAAGGAGGGTATTGCACTGAAGGAGTGTTAGCTGTTTTGAGATCGTATCCTGATTCCTGAGGATAAAAATTGACAATTCTATCTGCAAGCCACTGATTAAGGGCATAGGTACGGCGACTAGGGACAGGATTAATTCCTATATCTTCGCAGGCTTTAACAATCATGTTATTCATTTGGCGGCGAAAAAAGCGAATTTTCTTGGGGGTAGTTTCTGCTTCGGCGATCGCATTTTCAATAGCTTCTCTTAACCATAAGGAGTTTACAGTTTTACTAGAGCAATATTGAGCATACTTAAATAGAGTGTCGGGGGATCTATCTATACTATTGGGACTTTCACAAATTAAAACTTCCCAGCGCTTCTTTCGGTCTTCGTCTAAAACAGGACGGGAATAAAAATCTAATTCCCAAACAATATTGCTCATCTTAACTAATATCTAGTAATTATTTATAGTTTCAAAATTAAACCCAGTTATTAGTTTACAGAGAGGAGGGGGATATTTAAAACGTACTTAGAATTTATAAACGTACAAAGTTAGATTAGCAGCTTATAGGTAGTAAGTAGTAGGTAGTAAGTAGTAGGTAGCACCATCTAGTAAGTAGCATCATCTAGTAGGTAATAGTTAAATCCTCAACGCCAAAATTTACCGAGCCTATTTAGCCCGCAATAAAATTAGCAGGGTTTTGATCATATCTGTGTCTTACAGGAATTGGCTCTGGTTGAACTTCTCCCACTAAAGCAGCAGTTTCTTCAAGCGCTGTCCGCAGTCTTTTTGCCGCATAAATTGACATATCCCTAGGGACACTAATTCTGTCTCGTAGATACCTCAGAGCTTCATCTGAGCCTGATGGAGGAGTGCAGATGCTACCCGTCATCATCTTAGTTAAAGCACAGCGTAGAGCCTGATCAAACAATTGCTGATCAGCAGGATTAACTTTGAGAATATTATCTCGATGTTTAATTACTCTTTGTAGAGCCTCCCCACGAGAGTTTTCAGGTTCGGGATAAGTAACATCTGGCAATCCAAACCAATCTCCTCGATCTACTTGTTCTTGATTCGCCAAAGCTTGTGCTTCACCATTGCTATAGCAACCACCCATTTGGGGAGGTAAGTCGTGGACATGAGTATGAAAATCGCTTTGAGTACCTCGATAAGTATCGCGGGTTTCCATGCCGTCAAACCAGGCAGATAAACGGGGATTTTCTTTCCTCAGGGAATAACCTTTGTAATAGTAAAGACTGGCATTCATCCGTTCAACATAGGGAGTAAAAATTATATCAGCGGTACTAAACTC
The DNA here is from genome assembly GCA_938015355.1 of uncultured Pleurocapsa sp. Classification (GTDB taxonomy): domain Bacteria; phylum Cyanobacteriota; class Cyanobacteriia; order Cyanobacteriales; family Xenococcaceae; genus Waterburya. Next base: position 773 of record CALLPS010000141.1, on the reverse strand, counting down.
CTCTAGGAAATATGCCCCAGGAGTATTCCCTAGTGCTTCCTCTACCAAGGCGACAATTTTGATAAATTGCTGACGATTGCCTTTTTCCTGTCCAGGGATAAAAGCTCGATAACACAACCAACTGCACCAAGCCCTAAATAATAATCTTTCTAGTTGACGTAAGGAGGTTATTCTCGGATCTTGCATCCCCAGATATAAAACCCCAAAAACTCTTTCCAAAGCAATTAAAATATCATCACTCTCAGTAATAATTTGTCCGTCCAGTTCAACCGCTGGTAACATTCCCGAAGGAACTTTCTGTTTATACCAACTTTCTTTTTTGCCATAACAAAACATCGTCACCTTCTCGATGCGGTAAGGAATTTGCTTCTCTTCGAGCCACAACCAGATTTTTTGACAGTAGGGACACCAAGCATGATTATCCCGAAACAAAGTTACTCGGACATCCTCTTCTGTCTGACCAAATAAACGTAACCTAGATTGTGAATTAGTAGCGCCATTAACCGAATCGATCGCAAAATCTGTGAGTTCTGCCAATTGTTGCCAAGTAAGAGGTGCGGTAGTCATAAAATGTCTGATGTGAATTAGCTTCGTTGAAAATTCAATAGTTCGTAGCTTAAAGCTGAGAGGTTTAAGCTTCTAAAATCCGATAGTTATATAGCAATCCTAAATGAGTCATGAAAAAGAACCGTAAAGTGAAAGTTTAGGAAAATCAAAAATTTGATGCTGGGTAGTTAATTCAAATAACCGTTTCGCGATCGCAAATGAGGAAC